>CAZATM010000066.1:0-16634 GCA_964488065.1 uncultured Neisseria sp. | reverse complement strand
TATATGAGGAATATAAATTTTTATCGGGGGTCGCGCGAAATAATTGTGTTAAGATATCTAGTTGATGCTAAAAAACACATATCAAATTGTTTTAATTAAATATAACACCAATTCCATAGAAGTAAATCTACCAAAAATGCTAAAATAACGCTCTAAACCTTGTAGATTGGGAGTACAAATCAAGCATGAAACCGGCAAAACGAAGCAAAGAATACCAACAGGATTTATTAAAAACCCAGCTGGTTGATCTAATTGATATGAGTCATGCTCTAGTTCAATTGGCAGATAAATTTAACTGGCTGCGAATTGATGAATTATGTGCTGCAAAATTCTGCCAGGATAACGGACGTCCGGGATTATCCAGTCGTCTGGTGGTAGGTTTGCTGCTGTTAAAACAAATGAATGGATTATCGGATGAAGAAGTTTGTAAGAAGTTCATAGAGAATCCCTACTACCAATATTTTTGCGGCAATTGTCATTTTGAACATCAGCTGGCAATGACCAGCGAAAGCCTGACTCAATGGCGTAAGCGTTTGGGGGATGAAGTGTTCCAGCAGATTTTAGTTGAAACAATTAGCTTGGGCTTAGCAGAGGAAGTAATTGACCCAAAGGAGCTAAGCGAAGTAATTTCTGATACCACGGTTCAGGAGAAAAACATCAGCTACCCAACAGATGGGAAATTACTTTGCCGCGCAATTGAACATGTGGTTAAAGCTGGAAAAGCAGTTGGCATCAAGTTCCGCCAAACTTATCATAAACTGGCACCACAGTTAAGAAACAAGGTTGCCCGTTTATTACATGGCAGAAAACCAGGACAAGCAAAAAGATATCTGAAAACTCTGCGAACACTGTTGAGGCGGGTAATCCGTGATGTCGAACGAAAGAGTAACGCGCTGGCAAATCAAAGCGGCAGTGCCTTTGAAGCTTTGCAGTCCAAGTTAAAATTAGCCACCCGGATATTTGAGCAGAAACGTGATAGCAAAGATAAGGTTTATTCAGTGCATGAACCGGATACCAGCTGTATTGCCAAGGGCAAAGCTCACAAGAAATACGAATACGGCAGCAAAGTTGGTTTGATCAGTACCATGAAAAGTAGCTTTATTCTTGCAATAGAATCATTTCAGGGAAATCCTTATGATGGCAAAACTTTACCGTCATTGCTGCTACAGGCAGAAAGCAATACCGGAATAAAGATAGCGACCGTTGTTCTGGATAAGGGCTACCGAGGTTGCAAAAAAGCTAACCCTGAAATCAAGGTAATGCTGTCTGGTGATAGAAACCTTACACCGGAAGAAAAAGAACAGTTAAACCAACGAAGTAAGATTGAGGCAACCATCGGACTAAGCAAGTCAAAATGTGGTTTGGGTCGTAACTTCTTAAAAGGTGTTGCTGGTGATAAATTGAATGCCACATTATCGGCAATTGCGTATAACCTGAAAATGATCTTGCGGGTTATTTTTTATCTAATAATTGGCTGGCTATTTTATGTCAATGGAAAACAAAAGCCCAACCGAATAATTATGGTTGGGTGTAAGATGGCTTTTTTAGCATCGACTAATGCGTAATGATAGTCAAATTTAGTCTAATTTTGGTGCAGTATTATTTACCTATCGACAGAATATTAGAATGATAAAATTAAAATCCACCCTGACTAAATTCTGTGGGTTAGATTAGTCAATAAGTTGCGGCTAATATCACAGATGCAGCGCAAACAAATAACCTACGTACGCAAGCTACTTGATTCGCAATAATCTTTTTTGAGTGTGGCCGATAAATTATATTGTTATATTTTAACCGCAAGTATTGGATAGAGCTATAATATCGGCTGTAAATTTATTAGGAGAATTCGGGATGTGTTTAGCCGTTCCTACTCAGATAGTCCAGTTGTTGGATAACCAAATGGCATTGACTTCTTTATCGGGAGTTGAAAAAGAAATATCTTTGGCCTTGCTGCAGGATGAAGTAAAAGTTGGCGATTATGTGATCGTTCATGTTGGTTACGCTTTAAGCAAATTAGATGAAGAAGATGCTAAAAAAACTTTGGCGTATTTTGAGGAGCTGCTCGATGAGGAACGCTACCAATGAAATATATTGACGAATTTCGTAATTCCGAGGTAGCCAAAAAGCTTATTCAACAGATTCACGAAACCGTAAAATCGGATACTAACTATCGCTTTATGGAGTTTTGCGGAGGACATACCCACGCAATTCATCGTTATGCAATCAATCAAATTTTACCGAAAAATATTAAGTTAATTCATGGTCCGGGTTGCCCCGTATGCGTATTACCGATTCCGCGGGTTGATCAGGCAATCTGGCTGGCTTCCCAGCCGGAGGTTATATTATGTTCTTATGCCGATATGCTGCGCGTGCCTGGTGATCATCAGGATAGTTTGATCAAGGCCAAATCCCGTGGTGCCGATGTGCGGATTATTTATTCGGTTGGCGATGCGCTGGCATTGGCACAAAAACATCCGGAAAAAACGATAGTGTTTTTTGCGATCGGTTTTGAAACGACCACCCCGCCGACAGCACATGCGCTACTGGAAGCCAAACGGTTGGGACTTAAAAATTTTAAGGTGTTCTGTAATCACGTTTTGACACCAGTGGCAATGTCAGCAATTTTACATAATGATGAAGTTGCTTTGGATGGTTTTATTGGACCGTCACACGTTAGTATCATTATTGGTTCGGATGCCTATAAAAAAGTATCGGACGACTATCAAAAACCAATTGTAATTGCAGGCTTTGAACCATTAGATGTGCTTCAATCAATTCTATATCTGGTGGAATTGGTGAACGCGGCTAAAGTCGATATTGTTAATCAATATTCGCGGGCGGTTTCAACCAGCGGAAATCAACAGGCACAAAAAATGATTGCCCAAGTGTTGGAATTGCGTTCAGAATTTAGTTGGCGTGGACTGGGCAGCATTCCACTAAGTGGACTAAAAATTCGCGATGAATTTAAAGAGTTTGATGCCGAAGTGGCATTTAACATTCCTGAATTTAATACTGCCGATGTTAAAGCCTGTGAATGTCCGCAGATTTTGCGCGGCTTGAAAGAGCCTCGGGATTGCAAATTATTCGGCAAAGCCTGTACTCCGGAATCGCCAATGGGCGCGTGTATGGTTTCCAGCGAAGGTGCTTGCGCCGCCAGTTACCAATATAGTGTGTAATGATAATTGTTCGGACTTTATCGCAATAGCTGTGTTGCAAGGTTTCTTGTTTACTATTTGTAAATGGCGTCGCCTTGCGCCTTGCTCTTGCAATAAATTCCGGCAGTTACAGAGACTCACGTGGGTGAGTTACGTGTAATGTTTATAAAGAATCAAGCAAATGAAATTGAATTTTAAAGAAAATGTCGATTTGACTGTCGGTGCCGGTGGCCGGGCAATGTATCAATTATTAAATCAGTTAATCTTGAAAGAATTTGATAATGAATATCTGGCTCAACAATCCGATCAAGCCATATTGCCGCCGCTAGCCGGTAAATTGGCCTTTTCTACCGATAGTTATGTGGTTTCGCCGCTATTTTTTAATGGCGGTGATATTGGTTCAATCGCAGTGAATGGAACCATTAATGACCTGGCAGTTGCTGGTGCCAAGCCGTTGTATCTTTCAGTCGGATTGATTATAGAAGAAGGATTTCCGTTGGCAGATTTGCGGACGGTTATTCAGTCAATGGCAAAAGCGGCGCGTGATGCCGGCGTATTGATTGTTACCGGCGATACCAAAGTGGTGGAAAAAGGCAAGGGCGATGGATTATTCATTAATACCAGCGGAGTTGGCGTGATTGAAGATGCCAATCAGGTGGTTGCCGAATTTAAAGTTGGCGATAAGATTATTATTAACGGCTCAATTGCCGATCATGGCATGGCAATTATGTCCAAACGGCAAGGGTTGGATTTTGCCACCGATATCAGCTCGGACTGTGCAGCATTAAATGGTTTAATTGCCGAAGTGTTGGCGCTAAATCCGGCAATTCGTTGTATGCGTGATCCGACTCGTGGTGGTTTGTCGGCAACCATCAATGAATGGGCAAATTTCTTTAAACTTGGAATAAACCTCAGTGAGCAAAACATCGTAGTTCATGATAATGTAAAAGGTATCTGCGAATTGTTGGGCTTGGATCCATTGCATGTAGCTAATGAAGGCAAGGTCTTGATTACCTGTGCCGCCGAAGATGCCGAACGAATTGTGGCACAACTGCGTACCCATCCATTGGGTAAAGAGGCGGCGATTATTGGCGAAATCCAGACTCTGGATGAGGCATATGTAACGATGACTACCGTATTTGGCGGCGTTCGGCGAGTTGATTGGTTAAGTGGTGAGCAATTACCACGGATTTGCTGAAAATCAATTAAAATAGCAGGCTGAGGATAGTTCCTCGGCTTTTTTAAGAAGTTATCAGCATATGATGCCCATGTGTCAGATATTAGCACTTATACTTAAATGGAAAAATATTTTATCAGGAGCGGATAATGAAAAAAATTTTAGCTGGTATTTTAGGTAGTTTATTGATTCATGATGCATTGGCGTGCACTGCCGTGGATATTAAAGCCCAGGATGGTTCAGTAGTAGCCGGGCGTACCATGGAATGGGCTTATGAAATGCAGTGGAATTTATTGTTTTATCCGCAGGGTTCTACTTATCAGTTAACAGCACCGGCCAAAAGCGGACATCCTGCGAAGACTCTAACCAGTCGTTATGCGGTATTGGGAATTGGTACCGGAATGGAAGATAACGCTGTGCTTGAGGGACAAAATTCAGCCGGCGTTGGTGTTAGCGGCAATTTCTTACCAGGTTTCACCCACTATCAGACGGTCGGTGCAAAAGATCATCAATATCTATCGGTGTTAGAATTTATTCGTTTTGTTTTAAGTAATTATGGCTCGGTCGCCGAAATCAAGAAATCATTACCGGAGTATAAAGTGTGGGCACCGAAGCTCAGCAATTTGCCGGTTGAACCGAGTATCCATTTTCTGATTAGCGATAAAAGCGGTGCGAATATCGTGGTCGAATTTATCAATGGACAGATGCGAATTTTTGATAAAACCGTGGGAGTTATGACCAACTCACCCAACTATGACTGGCACATGATTAATATTCGTAATTATGTTAATCTTAGCAATGATGGTACTTCTAGTCGTAATAGCGAATTAGGAAATGTTACCGCTTTTGGTCAGGGGGGTGGCGCAATTGGATTACCGGGTGATTTCACTCCGCCATCACGCTTTGTTAAGACTACTTTCTTGAATTATTTTTCTGACCAGCCCAAAGATGCTGCGGGCGCAATAAATTTGGTTGATCATATTTTAAACAATGTTGATATTCCAATTGGTGTAATTTCGGCAGTGGAAAGCGGCACTAAAACTTCGGATTATACCCAATGGGTGGCAATCAAGGATTTAAGCAATAATCAATTAGCATTTAGTGATTATCGCCATCGTACCAATTTCGTGACGGTTGATATGAAACAATTAGTCAATAATGGTAAACAATTGGTGATTCCCGTGACTAAATTACCGTACCCAAATACTGATATTAGCGGTGCATTGCTTAAGTAGTTTGATTTCTGCTTTTCTGGAAAATAAAAACGATTGTGAATAATTTAAGTATAACTTGGTTTAAAATAATAACTAATATATTTTTTGTATAAAGTTATTTGACATATTCTTTTAGGAGTTTAGATAGTGAAAAAAATACTTGCTGCTTTGCTTGCTGGGTTGGTTATTGTTGGGATTGGTGTTGCGAACGCTGATGATAGCGCTACGATTGCAACCATAACCACTAATTTAAAGGCGAATATGCCGGATTTGCAAATCGATCGGGTAATGGCGACGCCTTTTGCAGGAGTTTATGAAGTCGATTCCGGACGCAAAGTGTTTTATGTTGATGCTAGTGGTAATTACGGAATGGTCGGAAATCTGCTGGATCTGAAAAATAAAGTAAGCTTGACTGAACAGCGTACCACTGATTTAAACCGGATTGATTGGAGTAAAATGCCGTTGGATTTGGCGATTCGGCGGGTGCGTGGGACTGGGGCAAGTAAAATCGCCATTTTTACTGATCCGGATTGTCCATTTTGTAAACGTCTGGAAGTTGAAACTATACCGTATTTACAAAACGTAACGATTTATTATTATCTATTCCCACTCTCAATTCATGCTAATGCCGAAACTGATTCCAAAAAAATTCTCTGTGCCGAAAATCCTGAAAGTGCAATGATATCTTTTATGGCAAAAGGTATTGTGCTGGGTAAGAATTCGACGTGTTTGAACGGAACGCAAAAACTGCCGCAAATGGTAAAAGTTGGGAATGATTTGGTACAGGTTACCGGAACACCAACGATTGTTTTACCAAACGGTAAAATTGTTTCCGGCTTGATTCCTGCCGATTATTTATCGCGTTTGATTGACCAAAACCAGCCGGAATCGGCAGCACAAATTAATAAGAAATAACTTTAGGTGACAATATGAAAGAAATATTAGTAACTGGTGGGGCTGGTTATATCGGCTCGCATACGGTGGTTGAATTATTAACTGCCGGTTATCAGGTGGTGGTAGTCGATAATTTCTGTAACTCCTATCCGGAAGTATTTAACCGAATTGAGCAAATCTGCGGCAAACGTCCAGTGTTTTATCAACTCGACATCCGCAATAAAATTGAATTGAGCAAAGTTTTTGCGGCACATAGTTTTGCTGCCGTGATCCATTTTGCCGCACTCAAAGCAGTTGGTGAATCGGTACGGGAACCATTTAATTACTATGATAATAATGTTGGCGGTTCGCTGGCATTGTTTGAAATCATGGCACAACATCAAGTCAAAACCATTGTGTTTAGCTCTTCAGCAACGGTTTACGGTGATCCGCATACCACGCCTATTAAAGAAGATTTTCCTCTATCGGCGACCAATCCTTATGGCTGGACCAAATTAATGATGGAACAGATTTTACGTGATATGTATAGTGCCGATAAAACCTGGTCAGTTGGACTATTGCGTTATTTCAATCCGGTTGGTGCCCATCCAAGTGGTTTGATTGGCGAAGATCCCAATGGTATTCCCAATAATTTAATGCCGTATATAACACAGGTTGCAGTTGGGCGCTTGACGGAGTTAAATGTCTTTGGTAATGATTATCCGACGGTGGACGGAACTGGTGTCCGCGACTACATTCATGTGGTTGATCTGGCGCTGGGTCATTTGAAAGCCTTGGAGTATTTATTTAGTCATAATGAGTTATTGACCGTCAATTTGGGAACCGGGCAGGGATGTTCGGTGCTCGAAGTGGTAGCAGCCTTTGCCAAAGCAGCTAAGCGTGAAATTCCCTATAAAATTCAACCACGGCGAGCCGGTGACGTTGCAAAATGCTATGCTGATCCGCAATTGGCTAATCAGTTGTTAAATTGGCACACCGTTTATACATTGGATGATATGTGTCGCGATAGCTGGAATTGGCAGAGTCGGAATCCACTGGGTTATCGTAATTAATTCCAGAGAGTTAAGCGGCAGCGGTAGTTAGCTTTGAACGCAATTGTTGATAATATTCATTAAAAATTTAGTTAAGTTTTTCTTATTGAAACTCTGCGGCGGATTTTTCTGAAAACCAGTCGTAAATTAGTAACTAGCCGTTACCGGCTTGAATCATGATATAATTTAAGGTTAAATAATTTGGGGAGATCCTTATGACGGTGGCAATAAAACAGGAAGATTTTATTCAATCAATCGCCGATAGTTTGCAATTTATTTCCTATTATCATCCGGTAGATTTTATTCAGGCAATGGCAGCAGCCTATGAGCATGAGGAATCTCCAGCGGCTAAAGACGCGATTGCACAGATTTTAGTCAATTCGCGTATGAGCGCTGAGGGACACCGTCCGATTTGCCAAGATACCGGAATTGTGTGTGCCTTTATCAAAGTTGGAATGGAGGTAACCTTTCCTGATGCAACCCTATCAATCCAGGAAATGGTTGATGAGGGCGTAAGACAAGCCTATAATTATCCGCAAAATAAATTACGGGCTTCGGTGTTGGCTGATCCGGCATTTACTCGTAAAAATACCCGTGATAATTCACCGGCGGTGGTGCATTTTGATCTGGTTCCCGGTAAAACGGTAGAAGTTGAAATTGCTGCCAAAGGTGGCGGTTCCGAGAATAAAGCCAAGTTTGCCATGTTAAACCCTTCGGATTCAATAGTTGATTGGGTAATAAAAACTTTACCGGCGATGGGGGCTGGTTGGTGTCCACCGGGAATGATCGGATTGGGAATCGGCGGTACCGCTGAAAAGGCGATGCTGCTTGCCAAGAAATCATTAATGGCTCCGGTTGATATGTCTGAATTATTAGCGCGCGGTGCCAAAAATAAAATTGAAGAATTACGGATCGAATTATATCAAAAGATTAACGCACTCGGGATTGGAGCGCAGGGCTTGGGCGGTTTGACCACAGTTTTGGATGTTAAGATTCTTGATTATCCAACCCATGCCGCCAGCAAACCGGTAGCTTTGATTCCTAATTGCGCCGCAACCCGCCATATCCATTTTACTTTGGATGGTTCCGGGCCGGCACAGCTAACGCCACCTAAACTTGCCGATTATCCACAGATTGCATTGGGTGGCAGCAGCTCCCGGCGAGTGAACGTTGATAATATTAGTAAAGCGGAAATTGCCACCTGGAAAACCGGTGAGACCTTATTATTATCCGGTAAGATTTTGACCGGTCGTGATGCCGCTCATAAACGGATTGTTGAAATGTTGGCTAAAGGTGAACAATTGCCGGTCGATTTTGCTGGTCGGTTTATTTATTATGTTGGACCGGTTGATCCGGTTGGCAATGAGGCGGTTGGTCCGGCAGGTCCTACTACCTCTACACGAATGGATAAATTTACCCGTCCAATGCTGGAACAAACTGGCTTGATTGGAATGATCGGTAAATCTGAGCGCGGGCAAATTGCGATTGATGCGATTAAGGATAATCAGGCAGTTTATTTGATTGCGGTTGGCGGTGCGGCGTATTTAGTTTCTAAAGCCATAAAAGCGGCACGAGTAGTTGCCTTTGAAGATTTAGGGATGGAAGCGATTTATGAATTTACCGTCGAAGATATGCCGGTTACAGTCGCAGTTGATAGCAGTGGTGAATCGGTTCATCAGTTGGCACCGGCAAAGTGGGCAAAAATTATTGCCGCTAAACAATCACAGAATTAATTTATTGTAGGAATAGTTATGAGTTGGTTAAGTAAGTTATTGCCGCCGCGAGTCCAAGGCGGAGGCGCTGATAAAGCGAATGTTCCGGAAGGTTTATGGCATAAATGTGATAACTGTAATGAGATTTTGTATTATACCGATCTGGAAAATAATTTACAGGTCTGTCCAAAATGTAATCATCACCATCAAATTGGTGCCCGCAAGCGGATTGATATGCTTCTTGACCCGGAAGGACGGGTGGAAATTGGTAGTGAAGTTAAACCGATTGATATTCTTAAATTCAAGGATAGCAAGAAATATGCCGATCGCTTGGTTGATACCAAGGAAAAAATTGGCGAGGATGATGCGCTGGTTGTAATGCAGGGGGCGATCAATAACCAATTGGTGGTGGTCGCCGCGTTTGAATTTCGCTTTATTGGCGGTTCGATGGGCTCAGTGGTCGGTGAACGTTTTGTGCGTGGGGTTATGGCTGCAGTTGAAAATAATTGTCCGTTTATCTGTGTGGCGGCATCCGGCGGTGCCCGCATGCAGGAGGGGGTTAATTCACTGATGCAAATGGCCAAAACTTCGGCAGTGCTACGCTTGTTGACCAATAAAAAACTACCATTTATTTCGATCTTGACCGATCCGACGATGGGCGGGGTTTCGGCCAGTTTTGCCTTTTTGGGTGATGTGGTAATTGCTGAATCGGGAGCCTTGATTGGTTTTGCCGGTCCACGGGTAATTGAGCAAACCGTGCGCGAAAAATTGCCGGAGCGCTTCCAGACCGCCGAATTTTTATTGGAAAAAGGTGCTTTGGATATGGTGGTAACCCGTCAGAATCTTAAATACGAATTGGGACGGTTGATTGCCTTATTGATGAATAAGGAAATCAACGCATCATGAAATTAGCAATAATCTGTGCAATGGATGAAGAACTGGCGGCAATTTGGGCGACAATCCCAATGAAACGTACCAACGAGCTCGAAAAAGCCGGGAATATGTACTGGCAGTATTCTTTGGGGCTGCACGAACTAATTACAGTTGTCAGTGGAATTGGCAAAGTTAATGCTGCGGTGACTACCCAGATTCTATTGGATAATTTTGTTGTTGATGGTGTTATCAATGTTGGGGTTGCCGGCAGTATTTCACCGGATCTAACTTTTGGCGATGTTGTTGTGGCTAGTGATCTAGTGGAGCATGATTTTGATGTTACTGCCTTTGGTGATAAACTTGGGCAAATTCCGCGGATGGATACTTTTTCATTTGCTACCGATGAGAATCTAAATCAATTGCTGACCAAAAATCTGCAGTTACCGGCCGGTAAATTGGTAACTGGGCGGATCGTTAGCGGTGATCAATTTATTGATGATGCGACAAAAGCCGCGTTTCTGGCACAAGAATTTGCTGCGGTTGCCTGTGAAATGGAAGGTGCGGCGATTGCCCACACCTGTTATTTGAATAAAGTTCCGGTTGCAGTAATTCGCTCGTTGTCGGATATGGCAGGACAGCAAGGCAGCAGTGGTGCGCATTCTTTTAATGATTTAAAATTTATGGCGGCTGAACGTGCAGCCGTGGTTGTTAAAAATTTAATAGGAAATCTATAATGCTAAAAGTCGGTTTTGTTGGTTGGCGGGGTATGGTTGGTTCGGTGTTGTTGGAGCGGATGGTTGCTGAAAATGATTATGCAGCAATTGAACCACGCTTTTTTACTACTTCCAATGTCGGTGGAAAATGTCCGGCAATCGGGAAAGAGGTTGGCGTTTTGCGTGATGCTTATTCTATCGCCGAATTAACCGAATTAGACTGTATCGTGACTACTCAAGGCAGTGATTATACTCACGAGGTCTTGCCAAAATTACGTGCTAGTGGCTGGAATGGCTACTGGTTGGATGCCAGTTCAGCATTGCGGATGACCGATGATGCGATTATTGTGTTAGATCCGATTAATCGTCAACATATTGATGCCGGTCTTAAAAATGGATTTAAAAATTACGTCGGCGGGAATTGTACCGTTAGTTTGATGTTGCTGGCTTTGGATGGATTATTTAAAGCCGATGTTGTTGAGTGGATTTCTTCGATGACTTATCAGGCAGCGTCTGGTGCAGGAGCTAACAATATTCGCGAGTTGCTGGAACAAAGTGGAGTAATCTATAACTCGGTTAAAAATTTATTGGGTGATAAAAATGCTTCAATTTTGGATATCGATCGTGAAGTAACTAAAACTTTGCACGCGGTTGATTTTCCTAAGCAGTATTTTGGTGCCCCATTGGCTGGAAGCGTTATTCCATGGATTGATGCCGGATTGCCAAATGGTCAGACTAAGGAAGAGTGGAAGGGCGGAGTTGAAGCCAATAAAATCCTGGGCTATGCTGCCGATACGATTAAGGTTGATGGGACCTGTGTACGGGTAGGTGCTTTGCGCAGCCATTCTCAAGCCTTGACGATTAAATTAAAACGTAGTGATTTATCATTGGCGGAATTGGAAAAACTAATTCGTGAAGCTAATCCATGGGTGAACTTTGTAGCTAATGAAAAACCAGAAACGTTGGCGCAACTTACTCCAGCAGCAGTTAGCGGTAGTCTAACGATTGCGGTAGGTCGTCTGAAACGTATGAAGTTTGGCGATGATTTTATTAGCCTATTTACTGTCGGCGATCAACTCCTGTGGGGTGCGGCGGAGCCGATTCGCCGGATGCTTAATATTTTAGTCGAGTATCATGCGTAAAATAATTTTTCTCATAATCAGCATCGGTTGTTGTGGAATTAGTTATGCCGATTTAGGGCAGATTCAGGTTAATTCATACCTGAGTCAAAAACTAAACGCAGCTATTCCGATTACCAAATTACCGGTAGATGCTGATTATGGGAACATTTCAATTGGTCTTGCCAATCACGATAAATTCAAGTCTTCCGGGTTAACTTTTAACCCGGAACTTGGTTATTTATTGTTTAAAGTTATTCATAATGGTAATTCAGCATATTTACGAATTACCTCATCAAAACCGATTAATTCGCCGGTTTTGACATTTTTATTGCATTACAAATTAGATAATGATGATTTCTATCGTCAATATACAATTCTTCTTGACCCATTAGAAAATGTTATTGCTGCACCGGTTGCCGGTACCACCGCGCAAAAACCGATTATTGTTTATAATTCAAATCAACGACCAATACCGATTAGTCATAAGCCAAGGGTTAAAACACCGGCATTGGCTACTAATGTTGTCGCTAATCCGGTCGTATCATTTGTTCCGGATTACTCCAGTCAGTTTGTTAAAGAGCATTTGGCTAACTTTAATAAAGAGCAATTTAGCTATACTACCAACAAAGGCGATACGCTATACATCGTAGCACGCTTTTTGCAATTAATGTATCCGAAAGCCAATCTTACGCTTAATCAAATAATTGTTGGACTAGGGTTAGAAAATTATAATGATTTGTCAAAACCGGAATATGCCTATCCAGCTGGAATAGAGATTTTATTAGCGAAGCCAGAAAATATTGTCAAGATTTCTGCCAGTGATGCCGACGCCTATTTATGGGATGTGTCATTAAATGATGGAGCACGCACCGGGTTATTGCAAAAAATGGCCGGAGTATTTGATGATGAGTTGCAAATTAATTCCAGTATGTTGTTTGCCGGAAATTATGTAAGATTCCTGGAATCACCAGTTATTGCTTCTGCACCGAAAATTGCCCCACCGGTAGTAAAAAATAATACTGCATCATCGTTGGATTTTATATTTGGTTTTAAATACGCAATTTTAGCGGTGGTTTTAGGCGGTTTGATTGTTTTATTATTGCTTACTCGCTTACGCAAACACAAGTCCAGCGAATATATCTTGGCGGTAGTGGAGCCGAAAAAAGAAGGGCTGTTATCGCGGTTATTTAAGCGTAAATCAGCTTTAGCGACGCAAAACAATGTTGAGTCGGTTGAGCCGTTAGAGGGCATTGATAATGATATAACTATCAATATAATAAAACCTAAACATGAACTATCTACCAGTGATCGTGAAGAAATCCGGAATAAAAAAAATACTCTGGCGGATAAAACGGTTGAACAAAGTAATGTAAATTCAGTTCAGACTCCGTTAACCCCAGAGGTTAATGAGTTGGAGATAGATGATGAATTACCAGCTAAAGCATTTAATAACGTCGATAACGAACTGATTGCAACCTTGGAGCAAATTTTAACCTTTGATGATAGTCGTGAAGATATTCGCTATAAATTATTGGAGCTGTATCTAGGTGCAAGTCAATTTGCCAAAGCTCACAAAGTTCATGGTGAATTATCTGAGCGCTTAGATGAAGACGACCCATTGCGCAAAAATATTATCGCTTTGTGTGAGCGTTATGACTTTGAGAATCTGGATTTTAGCGGCGATGCCCAAGTTCTAGTCCATACTGATTTATCGGCAGGTAAACCTGAAGCAAGCGCTAGTATAATTGGTCAGGATTCAAATCGAAGTTTAGAATTTACTTCATCTTCGCCACTGGCTAGTGATGATGTTATTAAACAGTTAAAACCAGAACCGGCGACGTTAGAGTTTTCGGCGATAAAAATAGCACCAGTTGCAGATTCACAGTTTGTGGCGCCGGATTATCATAGTGAAGATTCACGACGGAGCTTGGATTTTGCTAGTTTTACAACTAATAATTATTCGGCTAGTGCCAAACCTGATGAAGCAGCAATGAATATAGCTGAGCCAAGTATTAGTATTACACCAGTAGTAAATGAACTAGTTCCCCCATCAATCCCTGATGAGATAGATAAAAATAAACCAATCGACCAGATTGAGTTTAGCGTTCCGGATTTGCCGGAAGTAAATTCTGAGTCACTAAGCGCGTTACCTGAGCTTAGTGCTCTTGACGATGATTCCGGGTTGTTGATGGATAATTTAGACGAAAAAATAAATTTGGCAAAAATGTACTATCACATCGATGAACATGCCAAGGCTTTTGAGTTATTGACGGAAATTATTAATAATCCAACTAGTAAGTTAGAAGCTAGGCAATATGCTGCTCAATTAATTAATGATTTGGGTTTACATGGCTAAGTATGCGTTATTGCTGGAATATGATGGTAGCGATTTTTGTGGTTGGCAGATTCAGGCGCAGCAACCAAGCGTTCAGGGTGCATTGGAGGTGGCATTAAGTTCTTTTGCTGATCATAAGATTACCACCATTACTGCTGGGCGTACCGATACTGGTGTTCATGCCTTAAATCAGGTAGTTCATTTTGAGAGTGCCGCCAATAGAAAAATCGATGGCTGGATAAAGGGAGTAAATGCAAATTTACCACTCTCGATTCGAATAAAGCAAGCCTGTCAGGTTGCAGACGGTTTTGATGCGCGCTTTTCGGCATTAACCCGAACTTATCATTATTATCTTATTAATGATTCAATTCGTCCGACACATTTGCGTGATCTCGTTGGTTGGTATTGCCATCCGCTGGATATTGAACTGATGCAGCAGGCGGCTGGATTGCTGATGGGGCTTCATGATTTTTCTTCATTTCGCGCCGCCGGTTGTCAGGCAAAAACTCCGATTCGGGACTTGCAACAGATTAAAGTTGAACAGCAGGGAAAAATGTTGCGCTTTAGTCTGACTGCGAATGCTTTTTTACATCATATGGTGCGTAATATTGTTGGTGCATTGGTTTATGTTGGCGAGGGACGCTTAACGGTGGCGCAGTTTGAGCAAATTTTTATTGCCGCTAACCGGCGGTTGGCACCACCAACATTTATGCCTAATGGCTTGTATCTGGTAAATGTTGAGTACCCACAACCTTTATTTATATATGACTTTAACCTGTGGCGGTTTCACGCCTGATCTATGAGGAGTAACGAATGTTTTATCAGCAACATATTTTCTTTTGTACCAATCAACGTCCGGATGGCAGCGGTTGTGGTGCGATAACCGGTGATATTGGCTTTGATGTTGCCAAGCAACAACTGCAAGCGGCGGGGCAATGGGGTGAAGGAAAAATTCGAGCTTCTAAAGCTGGTTGTTTGGGTCGCTGCGCCAATGGTCCGGTATGCGTGGTTTACCCTGCTGCAATCTGGTATAGCTACTTCGATGAAGATGATGTTCGGGAAATTGTTGCGAGTCATTTAATCGGCGGCAAAGAAGTTGAACGATTGAAGATTTGATTTACTTTATTGGTGAATGTCAAAAAATAATTAGCACACTATTGTGGTTTTCTTTGATATTTATCATTGGATCGGCATTAATTTGTAAAACTATGGTATAAATTATTATGACTACAATTAAAGATATCGCCTCAGTTGCCGGTGTCTCACATATGACTGTGTCGCGGGCGCTAAATAACAGCCCGCAGATTGCCACCAGTACCAAAGAATTGATATTGAAAATTGCCCGCGAGCTAAATTATCGTCCCAATTATAGTGCTAAAAGCCTAGTTATGGCGAAATCTTATACCGTCGGAGTATTCTTTTCAACGATACGTCACAGTACGGCACCGAGCTTCTTTCAATCGTGTTTATTAGGTATTTATCATTCATTGCCAAAAGATTATCAATTGATTATCAAAGACTTGAGCGATGGTATGGATAATCTTAATCTGTCACGGGTTGATGGTGTGATTCTGGTTAGTCAGCAAGAAAGCGATAATGAGTTTATTGAATTTGTCCAAGAATTTAATGTTCCATTGGTGGTATTAAACCGGCAAGTTGCTGGTGTGATGAATGTGTTGGTTGATGAAGTAAGCGGTGCGATGGCGGCGGTTGAATACCTATTGCGAAATCAACGGAAAAGGATCGCGATATTAAATGGTCCTGGGGAAATTCAATCCAGTATTGACCGTTTCAATGGTTATCAGCAAGCGCTTGGGAATGCCGGAATTGAATTTAATTCGGACTATTTATCACTGGATGAATTTAGCGTCTTTGGCGGCTATCAGGCAATGCGTCAATTATTACAAAGAGATATTGTCATGCCGGATGCGGTATTTTGTGCCAATGATGAAATGGCAGTTGGTGCATTGCGCGCTATTCGTGAAGCTAAGTTGGCGATTCCAGAGGATATTGCAGTAGTCGGTTTTAATAATAGTGAAATCAGCCAATTTACCAATCCACCACTGACCACCGTGCTTAAGCCAAATGAGGAGATGGCACGACGGGGTTGCCATTTGTTGTTCGATTTGATTGAGTCCCGTCAAGTTGCACAACTGAATCATAAACTAAATACCGAACTGATTGTTCGCGAATCCGCATAACACAGTATTTAAATCCTTGGCAAACATGCTCTTATAGCCGAGCTTAATTATCGATTGCATTAGTCACTGCGGTTGAAGATTCATTAACCGCATACCCACCCGCCAATGATTGATAAACTCCAACGATACTATTTAATTGCTGCATTTTGGCGGAATTTAAATTTAAGGCCGAATTATCCAGCAACAGCCGGGCATTTAAAGCGGTTAA
>CAZATM010000065.1:0-17698 GCA_964488065.1 uncultured Neisseria sp. | reverse complement strand
AACAGGTTGGCTCCGGTAACAGCATTACACTGGATAAAGACAGTGCTAAAGCTTGTGCCAGTATTCCGGCACAAAGCAGCTGCTTTCTTAAATTCTCAGTTCCGGAATCAACTATTGCCGGAGGAGGCGTAGTTACCGCTACCAACAGTAGCGGACAAGGAGCGGCAACACCATTGGCAATTGGGGTACAGCAAGTACCGTATAGCGAATCAGCCAATGCCGATGGGGTTGGTTTGTATTTCTATCCAAAAGCACAATACAGCAGCACAGGTGTACCGTTCATTCTGGTAACCGCAGTTGTTCAATCACCGAATGTCGGTAATATCAATACCGTTCAACTGGTAGATGAGAGTAGTAATGTTATTCCTGATCAGGAAGTAATTAGCGGCAACTCTGGCGCCGGTAAACCAGCGTTAAGTATGGGTGATGTAGTTGAAATCTCATTACCGATTCCACAAGGTGTTAATCTCAGTCAGAAATTTAAAGTTCAGGTTTCTAATCAAGGTTTAGTGAGCAGTGCTTTAAACACCTTAGCCGACAAACTAAACTTGAAGAGTCTGGAAACCACTACTGGTAATATCAGTACAGCAACCTATACACTGACTACCCAAGGTAATAACATCAACTTACAATTGACCCCGAATCAGGTTTATTTAACTCAAGCTAATCCGGTTCAATATGGTTATCTTTACAACATCGGTGACCTGACGGCTTCACAAATCAAGCTGACCAGTTCCAGTCCGAATGTTAAGGTTACTGTAGCTGATACTATTTTAAACGGACAACGGGTAATTAAGGTAACTTACGAATTAATTAATACTTCGGTTGGTGCAACTAGCAATAGTATTCTGGTAACCGCCCAAAACCCAAGTGGTCAAACTGAGACTAGTACCGGTGGAACCAGTCAGAATGTCAATCCATTACCGGTACCGACGCCTAATCCGACCCCAAGTCCTAGTCCGACGGTTAGTCCTACTTCGGGACCAAATCCGCCATTGCCACAATTAACTGTAACGGCAACTCCAGCACCGGTTGCTGGTGGCGCATGTGCTGCAGTTTCAGCATCAATACCCGCGGCAGCGTCTTCTCCTGTATTGGTGACATTTGCTGTTACACCAGAAGATAACAGTATGTATGGTTTTGCCCTTGGCTTAGGTTTTTTTTGGTGGCGGCGGTCCGCCATATTCATCAACTGCAACTTGTACCATTACCAATCCAGAGACATCATGCTCTACGACTGATTTGTGTGCAGCAACTGGTTCTGCTGGTACCGCAATTACCGTGACCGGAAGCGCCAGCGCATTTAGTTCAGGTTCTACAACAGCAACTATAGTTGCGCCTCGAGTGTGGACTCAAATTGGCGGTTCTACTATTCCTTACGCAAAATCTATTAATTCGATTGCTTTGGATAATTCAAATAATGTTTATGCGGCAAGCTACAACAGCGTTGATTCATTAGGCTCGGTGTGGGAGTATGTGAATAGTGCGTGGGGTTATGTAAGCAATAATCCTATTGGGGGATCTTCGGGTATCTTTTCGCTTAAATTTGATGATGGTGGAAATCTTTATGCGGGCGGCTATACTGATGGAACACCTACGTATGGTGCTGTTTGGAAATATAGTTCCGGGGTTTGGACTATGGTTGGCGGAGTGCATATTCCGGGTTGCGGATCCATTAATTCTATTGTATTAGATAGTAGTGGCAATATTTATGCGGGCGGCTATAATTCGACTACTACCGGTAGCGGTGTTTGGAAATATGATAGCAGCTCTTGGAGTCAGGTAAGTGGTGGAGACATCCCCGGAGCCTTTTCGACATTATCCGTTATTCTCGATCATGTCGGTAATTTATATGCTGCTGGGGTTAATACATCCGGTTTAGGTGCGGTGTGGAAACTTAGTAACGGCTCATGGGTTTCCGTTGGTAGTTCGATTCCTGATGCCGCTCAAGTTAATTCGCTGGCAGTAGATAGTTCCGATGGGCTTTACGTGGGGGGTACTAATGCTGCGATGGATGCTGGGTTTGTGTGGAGCTATAGTGGAGGTAGTTGGAACAAGGTTGGGCAATCCAGCATCAGTGGTTCTAGCTATATTTACTCCATCACCTTTGATAATTCTAATGTTCTTTTTGCTGGCGGATCTACATCTTCACCGCTGAGTGGTGCAGTATGGAAATATGCGAGTGGGGCTTGGAGTTTAGTTGGTGCTACTAATATTAGTGGATCAAGCGGGGTATCATCCGTTCTAGTTGATCAGTTCGGCACTGTCTATGCTGGCGGTTATGCCAGTAAGTCCGGAGCTGTGTGGAAATATTAAGTACGTCTGTAATTGTAGTTAATTATCGGTATACTTAAAATTGTATGGTATAAAATAGATAACCAAGGCATATTGCTATATATGCTTTGGTTTTTTAATTTTAGGAATTACGGATAAAGCAATTTTTTTTGATGAAGTTTAGGTGATCAACTTGCTTATTAGAGGTATTGCTGATGATAGTAGCTAAGTAGTAGCAGTTTGTGTTGATTACATAATTAACAGACGTAATGTGATTAACGTTCTTAATCAACTGAAAGTTGTAAATAAACTACCGGTTAAGATGATACAATCTGAGATGCGGTCTACGGAGAATATCTAATTTGGGTTGATACTAATCGTGGAGGCTTGACATTGTGGATTAATTAGTTTAAAATGTGTTTGCTGACTAACCTTGGTTCTTTAGCTAATTCAGACTTTATTTCTTAATTATCGTAAAATAAATAGGAATATCAACGGTGAAAAAATTATTATTAATCATGAGCGGAACAGTGATTGCGCTAACGGCGTGTAATTCGGGTAGTTCCAGCAACAACTCATCCACTAATGTTAGTTATATGACATTACCGGGATATGATTTGGCAGAATCCGGATCATCAACAATAGTAACCGGAATCCGAGGTATCACCAATTCAACTTCGGTGTATATTAGCGGCTTGTATAAAACTGCAGCCGGGGTAACCAATGGTGCAATTTATGCCGGCCCAATTAATGAAAGTGGTGGAACTTGGTATATTTTAAATTATCCTTCAAATCTAGCTGGCGAAAGCGTAACCGGAACGGCATGGTATGGTCCCAATAATGGCGAAAGTGTCGGAACTATCAGCGTAGTTGGAAATTATACGGTGGAATCCAATAATTTTGCACAGGGGATCCTGTATAGCGGTCCATTGGGTGGCGGTGGAACCTGGACTAAGTTATTACCGCCATCGCCAGATCATACCAGCGTTAAAGAAACTATTGCTCATAGTAATATGGGCGGAATTGTCGTTGGTAATTACGATACTCATTTGGCAACTGGTAAAGCTTTTATCTATAATATCCAAACTGAAAGTTATACTAATTTAATTCTTCCGGTAGAACCTCGACCAATAAGCGTGACAGCCTACGGAGTATGGGCTAATGACGATGGCAGCTATACGCTAGTCGGTGGCTATAAAAATGAGTCGCAAGGCCTTAGCAACGGTTATATTCTAGACTGGAATAAAACCACCGGTGCAATAACCAATTTCACAACATTATATTTTAATAATCAACCAGCAACTTCGGTCCTGTCGCACGTTGAGGGGATTACTTCGGATGGGAATGGCGGCTATAATTTATCGGCCGATACGGAAACCAGTAGCGGTACTCAAGGCGGGGCATTAGTCAATGTACCACGCAACTCAACTGGAGGATTTGGTACTCCGGTGTGGACTACAATTGCGTATCCTGGCGCCAGTACTACTTCTGCCAATACTGTTTACCAAAACAATATCTTGGGCGTGTATATTCCATCCGGCAGCAGCCAAGTTTATTCCTATCTGGCGACGGTAAATTAATCGCGGTTATCTTACAATATTAGCGCTTGGGATTTTTCCCAGGCGTTTTTAATTTGGTTGCGGTTAAAGTCAGATTAACCCCGGCTAAACTTGATACAATTCAGGGTTGGTTAAATAGAAAGACGGAGCGTATAATGAAAAAAATCGTAGTTTTGGGTGGCGGGATTTCTGGTTTGGCAACGGCGTACTTAATCAAAACTCAAGCGCAGGCCGCCAATCTTGACATTGAATTGAAAATTATCGAGAAAGATTCGCGTAGCGGCGGCAAATTTCGCAGCGAGGCGGTTGACGGTTATCTTTGCGAGTGGGGACCTAATGGTTTTTTGACCAATAAACCGCAGACACTCCAATTATGCCGCGAATTGGGAATTGATACGGAGTTACTTGCCAGCAATGATAATGCCCGCAAACGTTTTATTTTTTGTGACGGCAAATTACATAAATTACCACATAGCCCGATGGAATTTTTAACCAATTCATTAATTTCGTGGCCGGGAAAATTACGGATTGCCGGGGAATTTTTTGTTCCGCAACGAACCGCAAGCGATGATGAAAGTCTCAGCGATTTTACCACCCGTCGCTTGGGAAAAGAGGCGCTAAACAAACTCATTGCGCCGATGGCCAGCGGTGTGTTTGCTGGTAATGCCGATACTATGTCGCTAAAAGCGGCATTTCCACGAATCCATCAATTGGAACAGCAATATGGCGGTTTATTAAAAGCGATGTTGCGCTTGATTTATCAACATCGTCAAGCCAAAAAACGCGGTGAAGTGGTAGCTAGTCCCGCCGGTCCCGGTGGCGTGTTAACTTCCTTTCAAAATGGGATTGAAACCCTTAGCCAGCGTTTACAGCAGCAATTTACCGCCAGTGAAATTAGTCTGCATTCCGAAGTCAAACAGGTGGTTTATACTGGTTCACAGTGGGAAATCCATACTGAATCGGGAATGGAGATTGCCGATATTGTAATTAGTGCCTTGCCGGCATATGCCTTGGCTAAAATTATTGCGGCAACCGATCAAACTTTAGCGCAGTTGAGCGCCCGAATTAATTATGCTCCATTGGCGGTAGTTTGTCTGGGCTATGATTTAGCTCAGGTGGCACATGATTGCAATGGATTTGGTTATTTAATGGCGCGCGGCGAGACTATACCGGTATTGGGAACGCTGTGGGATTCGCAAATATTTGCCAAGCGGGCGCCGGATGGCAAAATTCTCTTTCGCACAATGCTTGGTGGTGCCGCACGGCGGGATTTAATTGATTTGGATGATCAGGAATTGCAACGGTTAGTTGAAAAAAATTTAGCCACGACGATGCAGGTAAGCGGGAAGCCGGAATTTGTTAAAATTTATCGCCATATTGAGGCTATTCCTGAATACAATATTGGGCACCCGCAATTAGTGGATGAAATTATGCAAACTGCCGCTAAGTATCCGGGATTATTTATTGGCGGCAATGCCTTTAATGGAGTTGGCATAAATGATTGCGTTGCCAATAGCTATAAAATCAGCGAACAAGTAATTAAATTGTTAAAGCAACCGGCGGAGAAAAATTAAGATGGAGAATATGGAAACAATTCTGGATATAATTGGTGTGATTGCCTTCGCTATTTCCGGAGTAACCAAAGGCGCGCGGCATCGACTGGATTTACTGGGGGTGATTGTCCTTGGCGTAATTACCGCGTTAGGTGGCGGTGTTATTCGCGATGTACTGTTAAATCAAATTCCGTTTGCACTGGAAAATCCGCGCGATGCCTATATCGCGATTATTACCTCGGTAATTACTTTTTTTATTGTCCGCGAGGATGGACCCTTTTTTATTGTGCAAACCGGCATCGATAAAGGTTTGCGCAAAATTTCCGGCAAAATCAGTCTCAATTATATCATTCAGGTTTTTGATGCGCTGGGTTTGGCGGTTTTTACCATTATTGGTGCCAGCAAGGCTTACGGGTTGGGAATGGGACCGTTGCCGGTGGTATTGATGGCAACCCTTACCGGCGTGGGTGGGGGGATTGTCCGCGATTTACTGGTTCGTGAAATTCCGTTTGTCTTGAAAGACGAAATTTATGCTAGTTTGTGTATCGTTGGGGCGTTTTTTTATTATGTGTCGCTGCATTTTAGTCTGTTGGCGGATAATCTAGTTGAATATATTGTAGTAGTTGGTATTTTTGTTGCCAGACTTTTAGCGATTAAATACCAGTTTAGTTTACCATCCGCAAAAGTTAAGACCGCGGATGGCAATAGCGACAGCTAGAGGGGAATTTTATGCATGATGTAGCAGTAAATTATTGGCCATTAATCGGGATTGCGGTAATCAGCCTGACTTTTGTTTTACGGATGAATCCGCTATTGGGGGTGTTGGCAGCCGCCGTTGTCGCAGCGGTTGCGGCAAACTTTCCGTTATGGAAGATTTTTGAACAATTTGGTGAATATTTTCTAAAAACCCGCAATTTAACCTTGTTGACATTGCTACCGTTAGGCGTAATTGGTTTAATGGAACGGCACGGGCTACGGGAAAAAGCCCAGGAAGTGATTCGTAAATTTCGCCAAATGACGGTTCCGCGGTTATTGATTAGCTATTTATTGGCGCGCCAACTAACAGCTTCGATTGGTTTAACCTCCTTGGGTGGACAGCCGCAGATGATTCGTCCGATTATTGCGCCAATGGTTGAAGCGATTGCGGTGCGTGATAATCCACAACTTAAACCACCGCAAATTGAACGCTTAAAAGCACTGGCGGCGGCTACCGATAATGTCGGTTTATTTTTTGGTGAAGATATTTTTATTGCCTTTGGCGCGGTGGCATTAATTGCTGCGTTTATGAATGAACATAATCTGCCGGTTGAATTACTAAATGTGGCGTTATGGGGGATTCCGACGGCGGTGTTTGCTTTTGTTATTCATAGTACCCGAATCTGGCTGATTGCCAAATTTATCGCTAAGAAAACAGGGAATCAACCATGATCATCGGCATCAATTATTTTTATTGGTTAGTCGGTGCGATTTTAAGCATTATTGCGCTCATGACCTTCTACGATAAAACCAACCCACGGCGCTTTAGCAGCGGTAGTTTTTGGTTGATTTATGGGTTGATTTTTGTACTGGGGGATTGGTTGCCAAAAGGGATTGTTGGGATACTGGTTATTGCCATGGCATTGCTTGGCGGTTTGGGGCGTGTGCGTAGCAGTAAACATCCAGAATTATCGACTGAAACTAGAACTGCCGAAGCACAACGACTTGGTTATAAACTTTTTATTCCAGCTTTAATTATTCCATTTAGCGCAGTTATTTTTAGCCTATTTTTAAAAAATCTCCAGCTTGGTAATCAGTTTATTTTTGACCCCAAAAATATTACCATCATCGGGGTCGGCTTTGGCTGTATTATCGCCATGTTATTGGGAATTAAAATTACCAATGCCAAACCCCAGCAAGGAATTCATGAGGCGCGGCGGATTCTGGATTCATTAAGCTGGGCGCTGGTGTTGCCGCAAATGCTGGCGATGTTGGGTTTGATATTTTCTGCGGCGGGAGTGGATAAAGCAGTCGCTGCGGGAATCAGTCACTATTTGAACTTAGATTATCGACTGCTGGCGATTTCATTATTTGTGTTTGGTATGGCAGCATTTACAATTTTGATGGGTAATGCTTTTGTCGCTTTTCCGGTGATAATGGGGGGAATTGGGATTCCGGTCTTAATTCACTATTTTCATGCTAATCCGGCAATGCTGGCGGCAATTGGCATGTTATCTGGTTATTGTGGAACGTTGATGACGCCAATGGCAGCCAATTTTAATCTGATCCCGGCGCAACTACTGGAATTGAAGGATCGCAATTTGTTAATCAAAGTGCAAATTCCAACCGGGCTAGCCATCTTAGTGGCGAATTGGTTATTTTTATGCATTATGCTGTAGTGAGGAATTATGCGCAAGATTTTATTAACCGGCTTTGAGCCATTTGGCGGCGAAAAAATTAATCCGTCGTGGGAGGCGGTTTCGCGATTGGATAGTGAAATTTTTGGTGATTTTCAGGTTCATTCACGACAATTACCTTGTACTTTTAGTGGTAGTTGTATAATTTTGCAGCAATTTATCGAAGAAATTCAGCCGGAAATAATCTTGTGTGTCGGTCAAGCCGGAGGGCGCAGTGAGATAAGTTTGGAACGGGTAGCGATTAATTTAATTGATGCTAGAATTCCCGACAATCAGGGATCGCAGCTGCTAGGTAGTAAAATTATTGCCGATGCTCCAGATGGCTATTTATGCAATTTACCGTTAAAAGCACTCGGTCACCAAATCCGTAAGGCGGGGATTCCGGCTGGCATTTCCTACACCGCTGGAACCTTTGTCTGTAATCAGGTTTTTTTCTTTACCTTGGATTATATTGCCCGTGTTAACCCATTAGTAAAAGGCGGTTTTATTCATATTCCATATTTACCACAGCAGGTTGCCTGCTTAAACACTAGCCAGCCAAGCATAGATCTGGCAACGGTTGTTGCTGGATTAAAGCTGCTGATTGCTGGAGTTATTACCATTGAAGATGATGATAATTTGGTTGCAGGAACAGTTTGTTAAATTATAACTGCCTGATATGGAAAGGGATATGAATTTATGGAGCTTTATTTTTTATGAGTGAAAAATAGAAATGAAAGTTTATCATCTCCAAGGATTTGGAATTGATGCCACTAGTGGGAACAAGGCGGATGTTATCATTGCTGATCGATTTGACGAATTAGCCCGACAAGCTTATGCAGCTGATACTGCAATTCCAGTATGTGTGTTTATCGATAATTTAACCTTGGGGCAGCTAAAGGTTAGTTTTTATTATCCGCATCGACAAAGTCCGCTTTGTTTGCATGGCTCGTTAGCTGCAGCTAAAGTTTACTTTGACATTTTTCCAAACGAAACAGAATTACAATTGATTAGTTCATTTGGCAAGCAAATTCGGGTTTCCAAAAACGAGTACAATGAAATCTATCTTCAGGCTAAGGCCGATTTTGTACAACCAGCAAACGAATATTTTCTACAAATTAGCAATTTTCTGGGATGTGATGAACAGCAAATTATTGGTGAACTAGTGATTTCTTCTGTCGGCAGTCCAAAATTATTGGTTCAACTGGTTGATGTTGATTGTCTATTTTCTTTACAACCGGATCTAACTGCGATTGTTGAGTGGGGAAAGATCCAGCAAATTAATGGAATTTATGCATATTCAAATTCAGATGGCATAATAAATGGTCGCAACTTTAATCATCTTGAAAGTGGTTTGGAAGATTCTGCAACTGGTGTAGCAGTAGGAGCTTTGTCGTTATATCTACAACAGGATATTAAAGTTCATCAAGGTTGGAATCTGGGCAATAAGTGTTTGATTATTGCCAAATATCTATCCGCTGATGAAATAATAATTTCCGGTAATGTTACTTATTTATTGTAATTCTTAATTGTGTATGGCACTACTAGGGATAGTTAATGATACCAATCAGTAAAGTTTTTCTGGGCGAATCCTGCCGCCTGTACCAATTCGGTGGGCAGATTGAACTGGCGCTTTCGCGGAAGATTATCAACCTTTATTATCGGCTCAAGCCGGAAATTTTGCTGGAGTGGCAAGTTATTGATATTGTTCCGGCCTATACTTCGCTGGCGATTTATCTGGCGGCAGACAGTCCACTTAATAAAGATATTTCGCCGTTAGACAAGCTGGTCACTAAATTATGGAGCGAGGCGGATGCTGATGTAATTACAACGGCGACAACCCACATTATTCCGACTGATTATAATGGTGAAGATCTTGAAAATCTCGCGAAATATCATCATTTGAGTGTTCGAGAAGTAATCGATTATCATTGTCGGCCGGAGTATTTTATCGCGATGTTGGGATTTAAACCGTATTTTCCATATTTAATTGGACTGGATGATAAATTAGTGACTCCCCGCCGTGATGCTCCGCGTTTAAATGTTGCCGCTGGTAGTGTTGCGATTGGTGGTCGCCAAACTGGAATTTATACTGAAACTTCTCCCGGTGGCTGGCATATTATTGGTCAGACTGAGTTCCGTGATTTTCAGTTGTTTCGTCCTGGAGATTTAATCCGCTTTCAAGAAAGTAAATTATGTTAAAAATTAATTGTGATATTGGTGAGCGCGGGCGGGCGCATCCGATTGATGATAAACTAATGACTTTAATCGACATTGCCAATATTGCCTGTGGCGGGCATGCTGGGGATACTGCCAGTATCAATTATTATGTTGATTTGGCACAGCGAAATAATGTGCTAATTAGCAGTCATTTATCCTATCCCGATCGTGAAAATTTTGGTCGCAAGAAAATTGCGATTACTGATTCAGAGCTTATTCACTCGTTGGATCAGCAATATCAGTTGCTTCCCAGTGGCAAAATTAAATTTCATGGCGCTTTATACCATGAAAGCAGTCATAACCCGCAGTTGGTTCCGCTAATTGTTGAATGGTTAATAGCCAATGAGATTAAAGTCATTATTGCTCCGCCGCAATCATTGCTGGCGCAACAAGCTCTGCTACGAAATATTGCCGTTTGGCATGAAGGTTTTATCGAACGCGGTTATCGCATAATTGATGGTCGCCTGGATTTAATTCCCCGCGGAATGTCAGGGGCGGAATTAACAAGTATTGGTGCAGCAGTTCATCAATTTGAGCAATTGCGCGCGGGTTGTCTGCTAATCGACAATCAACCGGTAACTACCAGATTTGATACTGCGTGTATCCACTCCGATTCGCCGATAGCCTTGGAGTTGGCGCAAACCCTAAAGGAACAGCGCTAAGATGTTGGCAACAATTGGCGGAAATGGCTTAGTCAGGAATGTGCGGCTGGCGGAATATGGTTTTCAGGCGCAAGGAATAACCCCCGCTGGTCCGGCAGATGAGTTGGCATTTCTAATTGCCTATATTTTGCTTGGGCGGCCGCAAACTTATCAAGCACTGGAAATAGTTTTCGCGCCGCGGGAAATTATTTTTGCTAGCGATACTTTGTTTTGTCTTAGTGGTGCCGGATTCCCGAGTTGTAAATTAGTTCGTGACAAGCAACCGCTAGCCGTTGAACACGGGATGGTTAGTTATGCAAAAGCGGGTGATAAATTGTTACTTTCGGGAATCCGCAGCGGATTACGCAGCTATCTTTTAATGATGCCGGCTGGTGCCGAAAATCTGGCTTTGCTTGGTCGTCATCGGGGTGATTTGCGGCAATGGTTTAATCCCTATGTCCGTCAGATTCAGGTGATTGCCGGTCCGGAGTTTGATTTTTTGCTAAATCCGGAACAATTATTGAACCAGTCATGGCAGATAGATAAACGCTCCAATGCCATGGGTGTGCGTTTAACTGGTACAGAAATTTTACTTAGCAGTTATGATATTATTTCGGCACCGGTTTGTGACGGGACGGTGCAAATTACTGCCGCTGGACCAATAATTCTAATGCGCGAACGGCAAACAATCGGCGGTTACCCCCGGGTTTTAACGGTTTGTCACGAGAGTCTAAATCATTTGGCACAACTTGCCAGCGGTGAAAGTATTACTTTTCAACTTATTGACCATGCTAAAGCCATTCGCCAGCAAAGCGAATATTTTCATAAATTGCAAATGTATGAAAAATTTATAGCAAGTGGGCAAACGCGCTTTTAGCGATGATAAAGAATTTAGCGTTAAAATAAAGCCGCGTATCTAAGCTTAGCAACTAATTGAAACCATCGAGGATTTTTGTTGTTATCTACTCACTGCAAAAATCAACTGCGGTGAGTAGATAAATTTAGCTCTTGCCGGATTTATTAGTTGTCAAATTGTGATTTGAGGCGTTGGGCAATATTTACCAAAATGATTAATGCCGGAACTTCAACTAGTGGACCAACCACACCGGTGAATGCTTCCGGTGAATTTAAGCCAAAAGTAGCAATCGCTACCGCAATCGCCAATTCAAAATTATTCCCCGCGGCAGTAAAGGCCAAGGTTGTAGCTCGGGAATAATCAGCACCAAGCTTTTTACTGATAAATAATCCCAAGACAAACATAATCCCAAAGTAGATAATCAACGGAAGTGCAATTTTAACCACATCCAGTGGAATTGATAAAATTACATCGCCCTTGAGGCTAAACATGACAATAATCGTAAATAACAAGGCGATTAAGGTTAGATAACCAATCCGGCTACTAAATTCTCGTTCATACCACCCACGGCCCTTGGCTTTAACTAGGCTCCAACGGGTCAGAAAGCCCAGAATAAACGGAATCCCCAGATAGATAAACACACTTTCGGCGATTTGTCCAATTCCAATATTTACGTGGTAAGAGTTTAATCCAAAAAATTGTGGCAGCCAGTAAATAAAAATCCACGCATAGACACTAAATAACAACACCTGAAAAATGCTGTTAAATGCAACCAAGCCGGCACAATATTCGCGATTGCCACCCGCCAAATCATTCCACACAATGACCATTGCAATACAGCGTGCCAATCCAATCAAAATTACCCCAATCATGTAATTGGGTTCATTATGCAAAAATATCACCGCCAGCGTGAACATCAACAGTGGGCCGACAATCCAGTTAAGAAGCAACGATACCCACAGAATTTTGACATCTTTGAAAACTAACGGCATCTCGGCATAATCCACTTTTGCCAGCGGTGGAAACATCATCAGAATTAATCCAATCGCAATTGGAATATTGGTAGTACCGACACTAAAACTATTGATAAATGTTGGCAGTGTTGGGATAAACTTACCTAACATTAGACCAATAAACATCGCTAAGAATATCCAAAGGGTTAAAAATCGTTCAACAAATGCGAGTTTTTTCATTGCCAGCCCTTTACGTGTAATGGAAATTCGGTAATTAAATACGCCTTAATCTCATCGCGGACTTGGCGGTAAATGGCTAATTTTTGTTCTTCATCGGCCAAATTTGCTGCCAACTTGGGGGGATCTTGAAAAGAGTGATGCAGTTTTTGCGCTAAACCGGTAAATAGCGGGCATGATTCATTGGCATGATCACAAACCGTCAATACCACATCAAAGCGAACATTTTTAAATGTATCAACATGCTTGCTGCTGTGTTGGGACATATCTAAGCCCAACTCAGTACAGACTTTTACGGCGTAAGGATTCATCCCATGAGTTTCTATCCCTGCAGAGTAGAAGTTATGTTGGGGGTATAGATTGCGGGCAAGAGCTTCTGCCATTTGGCTGCGACAAGAATTGCCGGTACAGAGAAATAAAATATTTAGCATTGTGGTTCCTTGTTAATTAATGAATTTCGGTTAATTATTTGTTGGTAAAGTTCCTGATTGTCGATTTCCTTGATTAATTCAACCAGCTTGATACCGAGTGAATTTATTTGATAATGCTTCCATTTGCCAACTTTACTGGTCATGACCAATCCAGCTTGCTCCAATTCTTTTAAGTGCCGCGAGAGATTGGAGTTTGACAGCTGGAAGCATTCTTCAATATGACACAGGCAGATATCCGGGTTTAGCGAAACCAACAATAGTATTTCCAGACGGGTACGATCACCGAGCGCTTTAAAAATTTTTTCCATATAATGGTGCTTTCTGTAAGTTAAGGTTATTCATTAAATAGATTGGTTAGTGATTGACCTTTGATTTCTTCGGGATGCCATTTGATAACCGCAAAATTCCCTTGAGATATCTCAGCAACTTGATTAATCCAACGGATTTCATTATTCGCACGGGCTTTGAGTAGTTTATTGGTGGTGTTGGTTGCTGCCAAGCTCGAATTAATTACCCACCATTTATGCTGGATACCGGCACGGTCTAAATCTTCAGCTAAACGACCAGCTTCGTGAACCGGCGTCATTTCAGCTAAGGTTACAATTACCACGTCGGTATACTGAGGGTCGCGCAAACGAGGTAGGAGTTTTTCTACTGCTTGTGGAATTTCGCCTTGCGAGCGGGAAATTTCTTTGTGGTAGCTTTGGGTTGCATCCAATAATAATAGTGTATGTCCAGTTGGCGCGGTATCAATAATTACAATTTCATTCTCAGAACGCTCAACAATTTCAGCAAAGGCATTAAATACCGCAATTTCCTGAGTGCATGGTGAGCGTAAATCTTCTTCGATATAGGCTAGATCTTCTCCGCTCATGGTCTCGCGAGCTTTACTGAGCACCTTTTCTTTATATTCTGCTAAAACCTGATGCTCATCAATATGGCTGATGCTAATTCCCGCTGTTTCATTGATTACGTACTGTAAATGCGCCGCTGGATCGGTGGTAGTTAAATGAACTTTTTTCCCATAGTTGTTTAATCCCAGAGCAATTGCGGCAGCAATAGTAGTTTTGCCGACGCCGCCTTTACCCATGGTGAAAATTACGCGCTTGTTACTGGCTGCCAAATCGGCAATTAACTGATTTAGATGCGGCAGATTGGGTAATTTAGCCGCGGCAGTTTCATCATCACTTAAATCTACAGCATTAAGCAGTCCGCGCACATTTTTTAAACCGGTGATATTATATGGGCGATAGGGAATTGTATAAAGCGGGAATTGGGTTAAATAACGCGGGATATTTGCCAATGCCGTTTGTTGTTTTTTATAAATTGCTTCAGACAGCTGGTCATCATGTAAATCCAGTACCCCATTTATCAATAATAATTGGTTATTTATCTTTAATGTTGCTAACTCCTGCGCCGCTCTTTCGGCTTCCTTGAGTGGGGAAAGTTCCGGTCGTGCCACCAAGATAACCAAGGTTTGCGTGGCATCGGATAATGCGTTTACGGCAGCTTTATAAATTTGTTTTTTGGATTCCAAGCCGGATAATTGACCTAAACAGGATGCACCGTGAGTATTCTCACTAATAAAATTACTCCATGCGGATGGCAATTGTAATAAGCGCAAAGTATGTCCCGTCGGCGCTGTATCAAAAATAATGTGATCATAGCTAGTTTGTTTGGCATCATCGGTCATACACTCGGCAAATTGATTAAACGCGGCAATTTCAACGGTACAGGAACCGGATAATTGTTCTTCCATATTATGAATTACTGCTTGAGGTAATTTACCACGGTATGGTCCAACCACACTTTCCTTATATTGCTGAGCGGCATCAACCGGATCAAAGTTTGCTACTACTAAATTGGGTGCACCGTTAATCGCAACACCGTTACTAGTCAATTTAGTAGCAAAGACATCTTGTAAGTTGGATGCCGGATCGGTACTCACCAAAAAAACTTTTTTGCCATTATCCGCTAGGTGCAGAGCCACGGCACAAGCGGTTGAGGTCTTTCCAACCCCGCCTTTACCGGTAAAGAATAAATATTTAGGCAAGCTTAATTCAGATAATGAAAATTGTTTTAACATGATAGCAGCCCCATTATTTATTACAGCATTTGGGTTTTAAGCGTAAGACACCATCCAAGGTATGTTCCGGTAAATCAAGCCACTGACAAATTTCTGAGTTGGTAGGGTAGGTTTTAGTTTTGATTATCGCGCCATTTAATAGCGTCAGGGGTAATTCATCAACACCGGATTGCATAACGAATTGGTTGACAACCGGATTAGTGACAAATTCCTGTGGCGCATTGGACAGATTATAGCGCCCAATCATAATATTGTGTTTCTTGAGGGTACTAATTACCGTCGAAATCCGGAATAATTCAGGATCCAGACTTGGTCCGCATAAACCGGTATCACAGCACATCGCCGGTTCAAAAATTTGCAAGGTTTTCATGATCGTTCTCCAACTAAATTAATGTTTTGGTGGTATTATAGCATATTTGCGCAATTATGCAAGTGTAGTTTTTCCAGAAATAGTGTTTTTTTGAGATTCCATGTTATTTGGTTCGAAAACCGGTGGCTACAAATGCAATTGAACGGAGCTTATGTAGAAAATTTTCAAAATAGTTTAACGGGAAATATGGCATAATGGCTGCATTATTAGGCATCTTTAAGGTTCATGGGTGATTGATATAAAAATACTTCCATAAATTACAAATGTATGAAACTCATTTAAAGGAATAGCAGAATGTTAAACAATGTTGAAAAGCAACGATATACCGAAGAGGTGCTATTACCAAATTTTATGCATTTAGTTGAGCAAAATATTTATTCAACATTATTTGATTACAAGTTTGAAATCGTTGCCTGTACCAATCTTTCTGCACAATCTATTGGTTTTAATCATTGGCAAGAAGCTTGCGGATTAAGCTTTTGCAATTATATGGATGCGGCTACCGCCAATAAAATTTTTGGAGAGTTTTATACCGAACAATTGACCGAGTCATTGCATCAATATGCTAAAAAAATTTATGAGATTCAAAAAATTGTATTCTCCTCTAAAAATGTTATCAGTTTTATAGATTTATTACCATATAGCGGAAAATTTATTTCTTATTTGGTAACCTATGTTCCAATTTTGCATCCTAGTGGCGAGGTTATTGCGATTCAAAGTTTTGCTATTCAATCGCGGTTTTTTAGTTATCAGGATTATTTGCAGGTAATAGTGGATTCAGACAAACAACAAAAATATTTGCATTTGGACAAATTAACCATTCGTCAGCATGAAATAATGTTTTTATTGGCAAATGGGATCAGCCAGGATCAGTGTGCTCAAATTTTAAAATTAAGCCGGAGTACAATTGGAAATATCATCGCTAACCAACTATGCCCAAAATTTGGTATTTCAGGTTCTAATACTAAACTATTAGCACAACTGGCGTTGAAACATGAGTATCAAAAACAAATTCCTTCGACGATGTATCGTCCCTACATCGTGGTGTTAGATGAAAGCTTAGCCGAGCAAATAGAAAACTACACAATCAATAATATTTAGCGATAAATTGATTGTCTTACTTTGGTGATTTTAATTTTGACTTTTCAAATAAAATAATGTCAAGGTGCCAGCATGGCATAATGGTTATAGTGTAAAGTATATTTAAGGGTATAGGGTAATTGATATGAAAATAAGTAACCACTGCCACTTAATTGGGCTGTTGATTGGTATGGGATTACTTGCCGGGTGTAGTAATTCCAATGATGACAACTCAAACACCTCTGCGGTGGCGGTTAATTCGGAACAGCAGAATTACGCCTCCACTGATATTCAGGTGATTTTCCCGCGCGATGAAAAAAATCGCACTGTTGGTGATTTTGCCGATAATATCAGTTATGATATTCAGACCAATACTACCGATAAAGTTCATCGCGATAGCATGAGTTGTAAAGCTGATGATGAGGCGATTCGGTGTGTTGCGGATGTTGATTTAAGTAAGCTAAAATCGGATATTTATCAAATTGCAATTTATAACGGCAAAGGATTATTAGGGAGTGAATTATTTGAGTATATTCCCGGAGTAACCCCAGTAGTAGTCATTAGTAATGATAGTACCGGATACTATGTATTAAATGAATTGATGAAGAAAACTAAATTACGTCGCGACGATATTTATAATCGGGTGCGATTTATTCTTGGCGGCAGCAAAAATACCAGTTATTCCTTGCAGCCGACATTGTATGATTTATTTGTTTATTATCAGGGCAATGTTGATGAGGACAAGGCATTAGCCAAGTTAGCTGAAGTAATAGAAGCTAATCAACCGCTACAGATGAATAAAGCTCATCAGGTTACTGAGATTGCCAAACCGTTATTTTAATTAAAGCGTTAAAATACATTTTTAATTTGTATCATTTGGTTGTTCGTTTGTTTCTGCAACACTATTTCGATTAATCAATTCATATATTTTTATTTTTAAAGCGTTAGCTATTGCTTCGAGATTTAATATTGAAATATTTACTTCTCCGCGCTCACACTGCCCAATATAATTGCGATGTAAATTGGATAGTTCCGCTAATAACTCCTGGCTGATTTTTGCTTTTTT
>CAZATM010000064.1:0-10397 GCA_964488065.1 uncultured Neisseria sp. | reverse complement strand
AAAATTATTAGCAATACCCAACTTTGTGGAGAATAAAGCAGATGTTTGATTTTAACAATCTCTTTAATGGCAATAAAAATAGCAACGAGCATTACGGACATATCCGAATCGGTCTGGCTTCGCCGGAAAAGATCCGCTCGTGGTCTTACGGCGAAATTAAAAAGCCGGAAACCATCAATTACCGCACCTTGCGTCCGGAACGGGATGGCTTGTTCTGTGCGCGGATTTTTGGTCCGGTAAAAGACTATGAATGTTTATGCGGCAAATACAAACGGATTAAACACCGTGGTGTTGTCTGTGAAAAATGTGGCGTCGAAGTTACCTTGTCTAAGGTGCGTCGTGAACGGATGGGGCATATTGAATTAGCTTCACCGGTAGCGCATATCTGGTTTTTAAAGTCATTGCCTTCCCGGATGGGGATGGTATTGGATATGCCGCTTAGAGATATTGAACACGTATTATACTTTGAAGCCTATGCGGTAATCGAAGTATTGGATCGGGTTGATCCGCCAATGCACCCGAAAGACGGCAAAACGCCAATTAAAAAAGGTGACATTTTATCACCGGAACAATATAACTTTATCGTTGAAAATGACGAAGGCGATAAACTGGATGTCGGGATTGGTGCCGAAGCTGTCCGTAAGATGTTGATGGCGATTGATGTTGAGAATGAAGTAATCTCAATTAAAGAAGATATGGCAACCACTAAATCCGAAACTAATTTGAAAAAATTAGCCAAACGCCTGAAAGTGTTGGAAGGGTTTAAACGTTCCGAAATGAAACCGGAATGGATGATTATGGACGCGATTCCGGTATTACCGCCTGAATTACGCCCATTAGTAGCCTTGGATGGCGGTCGTTTCGCTACTTCCGATTTGAATGATTTATATCGTCGCGTGATTAACCGTAACAATCGTTTACGTAAATTGATCCAATTGCGTGCGCCGGAAATTATTTTGCGTAATGAACGCCGGATGTTGCAAGAAGCGGTGGATTCATTGTTTGATAATGGTAAACGCGGTAAAGTAATTACCGGTGCCAATAAACGTCCATTGAAATCTTTAGCTGAAATGATTAAAGGTAAATCTGGTCGGTTCCGTCAAAACTTATTGGGTAAACGGGTGGATTATTCCGGTCGTTCGGTAATTACGGTTGGACCTACTTTGCGCTTATATCAATGTGGTCTGCCAAAAATTATGGCCTTGGAATTATTTAAACCATTTGTCTATCATCGTCTGCAAATGTTGGGCATGGCATCATCAATCAAATATGCCAAACGGATGGTTGAGCAAGAGCATCCGCAAGTATGGGATGTCTTGGAAGATGTAATCCGTGAGCATCCGGTATTATTAAACCGGGCACCGACGCTACATCGACTCGGGATTCAAGCCTTTGAACCGATTCTGATTGAAGGTAAAGCGATTCAATTACATCCGTTGGTGTGTTCGGCATTCAATGCCGACTTTGACGGTGACCAAATGGCGGTTCATGTACCATTGAGTTTGGAAGCACAGATGGAAGCCCGTACCTTGATGCTGGCATCTAATAACGTATTGTCTCCAGCTCATGGTGAACCAATTATCGTTCCATCACAAGATATTATTTTGGGTCTGTATTACATGACCCGCGAAAAAATCAATGACAAAGGTGAGGGAACTATTTTTGCCAATTTCAAAGAGCTGGAACGCGCTTATCAAACCGGGCAAGTTGGTTTGCATGCGATCGTTACCGTGCGCTTGGAAGAGTGGCATAAAGACAGTGAAGGCGAATTTGTCAGCCACACCGTACGGCGCAATACTACCGTTGGACGGGCAATTTTGGCGCAATTATTGCCAAAAGGCTTAGATTTTGAATTAATCAATAAACCATTGAAGAAAAAAGAAGTTGCTAAATTAATCAACGTATCATTCCGTAAATGCGGCATCAAAGATACGGTAATTTTAGCCGATCAAATGATGTATACCGGCTTCCAGTATTCAACTCGTGGTGGTATTTCAGTATGCGTCAACGATATGCATATTCCAAATGCCAAATATGATAAAGTTGAAAAAGCTCAGGCTGAAGTTGATGCGATTACTTTACAGTACAATGAGGGTTTGGTAACCCAAGGTGAACGTTATAACAAGGTGATTGATATCTGGGGCCGTTGCGGTGATGATATCGCCAAAACGCTGATGAATGAATTATCCAAAGAAAAGGTTACCGACCGTGATGGTAACTCAGTCGATCAGGATTCGTTTAATTCAATTTATATGATGGCGGATTCTGGTGCGCGGGGTTCGATTGCCCAGATTAAACAGTTATCCGGTATGCGCGGCTTGATGGCTAAGCCATCCGGTGAAATTATGGAAACGCCGATTACTGCGAATTTCCGTGAAGGTTTGACGGTATCACAATACTTTATTTCAACCCATGGTGCGCGTAAAGGACTATCTGATACGGCATTGAAAACCGCCAATTCCGGTTATCTGACACGGCGTTTGGTCGATGTTACCCAAGATTTGGTAATTATTGAAGATGATTGTGGAACTACCAATGGTGTAGTTATGCGTTCAATCATTCAGGGTGGTGATGTAATTGAGTCGTTACGCGATCGGATTTTGGGACGGGTGGTAGCCGAGGATGTTCTAGACCCTGATACCAATCAAATTATTGTTGCTGCCGGCAGTCTGATTACTGAAGGTTTGGTTGACAGCATTGAAAAAACCAATATTGATGAAGTCAAGGTACGGACACCACTAACTTGTGAAACCCGTTACGGTCTATGTGCTAAATGTTATGGACGTGATTTGGCGCGTGGTTATTTGGTTAACGTTGGTGAAGCGGTAGGGATTGTGGCAGCACAATCAATTGGTGAGCCGGGAACGCAGTTGACCATGCGGACATTCCACATTGGGGGTGCGGCATCACGGGCAGCGGCAGTTAGTCAGGTTGAAGCTAAATCGTCTGGATCGGTTGGCTATAAAGATTTGCGTTATGTAACCAAGCCAAATGGCGAAAAAGTAATTGTTTCGCGTTCGGCAGAATTGGTGATTTTAGATCAACATAATCGCGAGCGTGAGCAACATAAGATTCCTTACGGTTCAACTTTGCATGTAGCACCGGATGAAAAAGTCGATGCTGGGCGCAAATTAGCCAGCTGGGATCCACATTCACGTCCAGTGATTTCTGAGCATAGTGGTGTGATTCAGTTGGAAAATGTTGAAGAAGGTTTGACGGTAGTTAAAGAGACCGATGATGTCACCGGTTTGACAGCATTAAAAGTAATTGATCCGGCAAAAGTTAAAGGTGCTAAAGCCAAAGATAAAAACTTGCGTCCGATTGCCCGGTTATTTGATGAACATGGTCAGGAAGTTAAGATCTTCGGTAGCGATGCACCGGTGATTATTTCATTCCAAATTGGTGATATTATCGCAGTTCGGGATAATCAATCGGTAAATGCCGGTGATGTACTGGCGAAAAAACCACAGGAATCAATGAAAACTCGGGATATTACCGGTGGTTTGCCACGGGTTGCCGAGTTGTTTGAGGCACGGATTCCGAAAGATGCCGGAATGCTGGCACCATTGTCTGGAACAATTACCTTCCAAAAAGAAACCAAAGGTAAACATAAAGTCAAAATTATTGCCGTAAATGGTGAAGAAGTTGATTTGGCAATTCCTAAAGATAAAAACATTCTGGTCAATGATGGTGAGTATGTGGAACGTGGACAAACCATTGTCGATGGCCCGGTAGATCCGCATGAATTGCTGGAAATGAAGGGGGTTGAGGAGTTATCCAAATATATCGCCCATGAAGTACAGGAAGTTTACCGCTTACAAGGGGTAAAAATCAGTGATAAACATATTGAAACCGTAGTTCGCCAAATGTTGCGGCGGGTGGTGATTGTTAATCCAGGTGATAGCAATATCTTCCTTGAAGGCGAACAGGCTGAACGCTCGGCAATTTTAGATGAAAATGATATGCTGGTAGCCGAAGGTAAAAATCCGGTAGAATACAAAAATATTCTATTGGGTATTACCCGAGCGTCATTGAATACTGATTCATTCATTTCGGCGGCGTCATTCCAGGAAACTACTAGAGTCCTGACCGAATCTGCGGTTGCCGGTAAAGTTGATTATTTGCGTGGTCTGAAAGAGAATGTGATTATGGGACGCTTGATTCCAGCCGGAACCGGTTTGGCATATCACCGCGCCAAACACCATAACCAAGCTCAACAAGACGAGTAATTGTCAAGTGTTTCTTTGATTATTGGCATGCCGTTAGTTATCTAGTTAAAAATGCGGCGCGGCATGCTGAAAATCAGCGCTAAGCCTTGGTAATTATGCTATAATAACGAATCAAATTTTTTGAAATAATAAGGTTTATAAAAATGAGTAATATTGTACATGTGACTGATGCTTCCTTCGAAGCCGATGTATTAAAAGCTGAAACCCCGGTGTTGGTTGATTTTTGGGCTGAATGGTGTGGACCATGCCGAATGATTGCGCCGGTATTGGAAGATTTGGCTAAAGAATATGCCGGTAAATTGAAGATTGTAAAAGTAAATGTCGATGAAAATAGCGAATCAGCGGCGACTTATGGTGTCCGTGGTATTCCGACCTTGTTGCTGTTTAAAAACGGACAATTGGCTGAAACCAAAGTTGGTGCCTTACCTAAAGGACAACTGGCGGCTTTTATTGATAGTAATATTTAGTATAACAGATGGTTATCGGTATTTTCCGGTAACCATTTCCTTTCCATAATTCAACAGTTCTTATACTTTTCTTTTTACCTAAATTCCAGTCAAATAAAAAATCACTTGCCAGGTTAGAAATCAGGTAAAAAATCGGGAATAATACACATAATTTAATAGGTTTTAATATGCATCTTAGCGAAATAAAAGATATTCATGTCGCGCAGTTACTTGAAATGGCTGCCGGTTACAATATTGAAGGTGCCAGCCGGCTACGTAAACACGATTTGATTTTTGCCATTTTACGTAAAATTGCTGAGCAAGGGGAAAATATTTCTGGCGGTGGCGTTTTAGAAGTCTTGCCCGATGGGTTTGGTTTTTTACGTTCACCGGATACTTCATATCTGGCTAGTCATGATGATATTTATATCAGTCCGAGCCAAATTCGCCGCTTTAATCTGCAAACCGGTGATTCTATCGATGGTGAAATTCGGATGCCCAAAGAGGGTGAAAAATATTTTGCCTTGGTGCGGGTGGATAAAGTTAATTCCAACGCTCCAGAAGCCAACAAACACAAGATTTTATTTGAAAATTTAACGCCGCTATTTCCCGATCAGCAAATTCATATGGAACGGGATATTAAGGGTGAAGAAAATTATACCGGGCGAATAATTGATTTATTTGCGCCGATTGGTAAAGGCCAGCGTGGATTACTGGTTGCACCGCCAAAAACCGGTAAAACCGTAATGTTACAACATATTGCCCATTCAATTACCGCCAATCATCCGGAAGTGGAACTGATTGTGTTATTGATTGATGAGCGTCCGGAAGAGGTTACCGAAATGCAGCGTTCGGTTAAGGGGGAAGTAGTTGCTTCAACCTTTGATGAACCGGCAGCGCGTCATGTACAGGTTGCCGAAATGGTGATTGAAAAAGCTAAGCGTTTGGTTGAAAGCAAGCGTGATGTGGTGATTTTGCTTGATTCAATTACCCGACTGGCTCGTGCCTATAACACGGTATCTCCGGCATCCGGTAAAATCTTGACTGGTGGTGTTGATGCCAATGCCTTACACCGTCCAAAACGTTTCTTTGGTGCCGCGCGAAATATTGAAGAAGGTGGTTCGTTGACGATTATTGCTACTGCCTTGGTTGAAACCGGATCACGGATGGATGATGTGATTTATGAGGAATTCAAAGGTACCGGTAATATGGAATTGCATTTGAATCGTGATATTGCGCAACGACGGATTTATCCGGCGATTGATATTTTAAATTCCGGAACCCGTCGTGAAGAGTTGTTACTAAGTAAGGATCAATTGCAAAAACTGTGGGTATTACGGAAGTATTTATCGGAAAAACAACCAATTGAAGCGAGCGGTTTTGTTCTGGAGAAAATTCATGAGACCAAGAATAATAATGATTTCTTCAATGCAATGACACGCTCTTAATCGTTTGTGGCTAGTATCACGGTAGGTCGGGAAACTGACCGAAGAGGCTCCAGAATAATTCCGGAGCCTTTCTCTATCAGAAGCTCAAAAATGACCGCTGATGATAGGCATCATCCCAAAAATAATATTCCCACTGGGTGCTATTGGTAAATGCGGCAAGCATTTTATGACGAATTCTAGCGCCACTATTATGATAATAATCATCGGCTATTTTTAAAATATCATTAACTCCGCTGGCGAAATCTTCGCTGGCATAGGTATCTATCCAGCGTAGATATGGATTTTGATTTGCGGTGGCAGATTGTTGAATATCACAGCCCAAGCGATAATAAATCCAAAAGCACGGTAATACTGCAGCAATGGCTACCTCGACCGAATCATTACTTGCAGCGTGCAAATAACTGGTATATCCGAGACCGGCAATACTGGGCGAGGATGCTAGCTGATGATTTGAGTCTTTTAAATAATGGTGGTGCAGACCCTGCTGTTCATTGATAAATACCCCTTGGGCAAACTCCAGAAAGCGGGAGGTTTCCCGCTCGGATTTAGCGGCAATTTTTGCCAGTACCCGCGCGTATTCCTGCAGGTATAGATAGTCTTGTTGGAGGTAATAAATAAATTTATCGCGGGCTAATTGCCCGGTTCGTAACTCCTGATTGAAGGGGTGGGAGGCTATTGCCTGATATAGATTCTGGTTGTGCTGCCACGCTAGTTGTGAAAATTGCATCTGATTACCTTTTTAAAATAGATTACCACCAGTGGTGGAAATGGTTTACCGGTCCGTGCCCGTGTCCGATTTTTAGCTGTTGATAGCTTACTAATGCCTGCTGTAAATAGTGTTTTGCATTCTGACAACTGCTAGTCAAATTTAGCCCATGCGCGAGATTGGCAGCAATCGCAGCGGCGAGGGTACAGCCGGTGCCATGGGTATTAACCGTATTTATCCGCGGCGCATGTAACCATTGGGAATTAGTCTTTCCCAATAATAAATCGGCACAATCATTGCCGTTTAGATGCCCGCCTTTTAATAACACATTGGCGGCTCCTAATTTTTGGATAATTCGTGCACTTTTCAACATATCATCGCCAGTCACAATGGTGGTGCCGCTTAATGCCTGTGCCTCATTGAGATTGGGAGTTATTATGGTTGCCAATGGAATCAGGTGTTTTTTTAATCCGTCAATCGCGGTAGGCAGTAATAAATAATCGCCACTTTTGGCAATCATCACCGGGTCAAGGACAATTGGGATATTCGCGGCATATTTTTCAAGATAGCGGCTGACCAGTCGAATTATGTCCTGATTAAACAGCATGCCGATTTTGATAACATCCGGCGTAATATCACTAAAAATTGATTCAAGTTGCTCTTCTAGCGCCGCTAGCGGTAGTTGATAGCAGTTGCTGACCCCGCAAGTGTTTTGAATCGGCAAGGCAGTTAAAACACTCATGCCATAGCAGCCCAATGCCGAAAAGGTTTTTAAATCGGCTTGCATGCCGGCGCCACCCGAACCATCAAAACCGGCGATGGTGAGTGCACTGATAAATTGTTTATTCTTCATGATTTTCTCCGCAATAATGAATTTTGTCGTTCGCTTGCAAATATGAATTTTGTATCAGTAAACGTTGGCCTATTTGTGCCCAATCCGGCTGATACAGGCAGTCAATAAATTTAATCTTGAAACTGGCGGGTGATTTTGTGTGTATATATGCTTGTTCCGCACAGAGATTATAATAAATGATTGCCAAATGGCTGGCTAGCGCCTGATCCTTAGCAGTGCTGGCAAAAGCAGCAATTAGCGCGCTTAGGCAACAACCCATTCCGGTAACTTTGGTCATTAGTTCGACTCCGAAATTACTGTGGTAGCTTTGTTGCGGTGAGCAGACATAATCGTGTGCACCGCTGATGGCAATAATTTTGCCGGTTTTTATTGCTAATTGACTGGCGGCTGCCACCGCTGCGGTACTTTCGATGGTGGTTTCAACGCCATAACTACCTTCACCCCCGGTCGTTAGCGCACTGATTTCGCTGGCGTTGCCGCGGATAATCGTAGCAGAGGGAAATAATTCCTTGGCTAATTGTGTTCTGATTGCGGTTGCACCGGCACCCACGGGATCAAGAACCAGACATTTATTTTGTTGTCTTGTCAGTTTTGCGGCGGTAAGGGCACGATCACTGAACTCCGGGCTTAAGGTGCCGATATTGATATTTACGCCATGCGCCATGGCAATTAGTTCTGCCAATTCGCCGGCATGTTCCGACATGATTGGTGCAGCGCCCACTGCCAGCAAGACATTTGCCATAAAATCCGGTGTGACGCTATTGCTTAGATTAACAATCAGCGGTTGTTGTTGGCGGACTTGTTGGGAATGGCTATAAAGCAGTTGGTAGATATTACTCATGAGATTCTCCGGCTAAAATTGTCCGTAATTGACTAATGTAGTGGGCTGGGTCAGCGGCTTCATGAATTGCACTAATAACTGCAATGCCGCTAATTTTGGCGGTAGCTATACTGGCTAAATTTTCCCGCGTTATTCCGCCAATCGCAATAACCGGATGGCGGCTGTGATTACAAAATTGTTGCAAACCATCAACACCCCACAGGTGTTTGAGGTTGGTCTTGCTTTTGCTGTGAAATATAGCGCTGGCAGCTACATAATCGATTGAATCAAGGCTGTTAGCTGTAGTTAGTTGTTGATAAGATTCAATGCTTAGTCCAATTTTCTTGGTGGATCCCAGGACTGCACGGGCTAAATCCGGATTACTATCTTGTTGTCCCAGGTGGATGCCATCGGCATCCAGTTCGCTAGCCAGTTGTAGATTGTCATTGATAATCAGTTTTACCGAAGTCGGTTTTAGGATGGACTGGAGTTCTCGACCAAAGGTGCGGAGATTGGCAGCCGACCAGTTTTTTTGGCGGAGTTGCAAGTCGCTAATCCCCGAATTGGCGGCGATTTCAATGAATCGCAGATAGTTATCATTCGGCACAGCAGTTGGACAGTTGGTGATTAAATGGAGCTGAATGTCAGCTTGATTGGTGCTCATTTTGTTACTTTCACAAAATAAGCGCAAGGAGGTTTGTGGTTTTAAATGTGTTGAATAATCTGGTGATTAACTCAAGAATATGCTTCCTAGCCTCCCTACGCTGGTATTATCCAGAATCAGGTTCAAAGGGTTTAGGACTCATCCTCTCTCAGCAACTTATGCGTTGCACCCCCGCTATCAGGAAGCTATTATAAATCGGATTTTTATCTTCGGTTAAACAATTTGAACGGTAGATTATTTAACATTAGCATCCCAAATTAAATCAATGTTGGGAATGTACGGTGGCAATTACCGATGCAACTACCAGTGACCGAAAATCCGGATTGTGCGGAATACCTTTGATTTCGGCAAACTGCGCAGCAAATTTAGTATTTAATTGATTGAGCGGGCATTCTGGATTAGTGGTAATCAATTTTGCCAGTTGCGGATAAAGTTGATCATCAATGATTTTTATCTGCTGGCGCACCGTTGCCAAGTCGGCATACTGTCTGGGTTTTGGTGCCAGTTGCGGATTTTGTTGCCAATAGCTAAACCAGTAGGCTTGAATCTGTTTGGATAAATCCATTTGAATCTGGGTAAATGGCAGAAATACATTGCTTTCCAATTGCTGATTGTGTGCTTGCATTTGGGCGTTTTGTAGAACCTTCAATTCTTGTGGTGCATCATAAATATTCCCTTGCGGTGTTGCCAGATATTTATTGGCCGCCACCGTTTGCATGTAGCTGGTACGTTTGGCTATTAGATTAAATAGTTGATTATAATCATTGCAATCTGCAAATGCACTCCCGGCACTTAACACGCTAATAATTAATCCCCAATAGAGTTTTTTCATCATAAATACTTTCATAAAAAAGTTAATCTTGGGATTATACAATATAACGCTTTGCTAATCGATTGGAAATATGCTATTATAACTCCCTCTTCAAATATTTTTCGCAGGTGCGGCAGTGAACACCTTATTCACCATCTAATTTCAAAAACCGAATCGTAGGCAAAATTTCCATCTATCTTTACCGACGATTAGCGGAACTCATTTTATTTCTAATTTTTGCGGATAACTGATTATAGGATTGTAGTCTAATTACGTGGACTGCCGTTTTACCATGTCTGTCCGGTGAACATCTATTGATTGATTGTTTTTCTGGATAGCCAATTTCCTTTGCATGGTAGAAACCGGATAAAATCAGTGATTGTTATCTGACAAACCTTCTGTAGGAGGTAGTTTCTATGC
>CAZATM010000063.1:0-24294 GCA_964488065.1 uncultured Neisseria sp. | reverse complement strand
TCATATATGCCGAAACCAGCTTGTTATTGCTGTAGAAGAAAAAAGTATTGCCCTTTTTCATCAATCCCGGTGGTACACGTAACCAGCATACTGCACCCACGGCACAGGTGCGACCAGCGGTACTAGTATATAAAGCGTTACCAGCTTTGTCTTTCAGCACCGCAGAAGTTAAAATGCTATTTGTTTGATTAAATAGTCCAACATATGATTTATTAACCGATTGCGGTGTTTTTCCCTTATTCGCTGCAGCAGCGGCATTTCCTTTAGTATTGACGTTGCCATCATCGCCGGCAGATTTCCAGGAATCCCACCACGCAGCATTAGCACTAAATGCGGCACAGGTTAATAAGGCGACTAATAAAGCTTTAGGTTTATTTATGCTGCGCATAATTTGATATTCCTTTAAAATTGTGATTGATGGAAATCTATTTCTTCCAGTGTTAGATTATAGATTGTTCATTTAGTTTTAACAATAGATATTTTTGTCTATTTAAGAGCTTTGCAACAAGTTAACACATTGAAATGTAATTATATAATTAAAATTATAAGCTCTGTTGTAAACGTTATTATTGGATTATACTGGAAATTAGTTTAAAAATATGTTGCAATGTGTCTACATGATTTAGAATTTATTGTGGAGAGAAAAAATGTTGCGTAAAAAGCCACGCATTACTGCGTGGCTTTAGTTTAATCTATTTTACTTCAGAGAGAGTAAAGTCTCTATTAATAGAATAACCAGTATTACCCGATTTATTGGTAGCTGTCCATTCAATTTTTGGTCCATTTTTAAAACCAATGCGGTCCATCTTTGGCGTGTTATTATTGATATAGCAGTCATTAGTCATGCATTGTTCAGCCCCTAATAGTTTGATTCCATAGATTTCTTTATCTAACCAAGTACGTGTTGCCCAGACATAACTATAACCATTTTTCGCAGTATAGCGCATATAAGTAAAGTACTCACCACCACCAATTAGAAACCAGTCAGCACCATGATAGCTTACTCGATAAGTGGTTGGATTTATTCTGGCAAAAACTTCACGTTTATAAGTAACATTAGGATTATCATGACCTTTTTCATCTGAAGTACCACCACCATTGTCGGCAACCAGATTAGCGTTAGGAGTATCGGTAATACCAAAGGCATCAGCATGTACTGCAACATTACCGGATGTCGGTACGTTAAAATCTGCATATGGATTAAGGAAATCGTGCCAATGCAATCCTTCATTTTTTGTTAATTCAGATGTTTGATAAGCTAATTCCGTAGTATTTGCCCATGGGAAAGCCTCTACCGCGCCATAGTTGTTACGATCACCGCCGGTAAAGAAACGTTCTGGTACTGGCACACCCATTAAGTTAACGATATTACTGTCAATCTCGGCATTATCTGCATAACTAATTGCTTCACCGGTGCGGGTCGGATGTTGATAAGCATATTTAGATTTAAGCCATTCCTCTTTTTTAATCTCAAAAGCAACATCAAGATAGCGCTTATCTGCTTCAGGATACCATCCGTTGACCTGAAAGCCTTTTGCCAGTAAGTTATTAGCTAAATTGTAAACCGGTTCATTTGTTTGAATTGGACGGATAATTGCTTTTTGTGGATTCATATTTTCAGTGTTTTTAGTCCAGTTGTTGAAAGTAGTGACTGGAATTTCATACCAACTTTTAACTTTATCCTTACGAACATCAATGGCATATACCTTGTTAATGTCATTATATGCATATTCCATCTGTTTTTCTAACAATATATTTCTACTATACATTTGAATTACAGTTGCATTACAAGTTGCTCGAATTTCAAAAGCATTTCCTGCTATCTTATCGTAGTTGCCACATAATTGAGTTACTCTATTAGTTGAGAAGCGATCGGCTTGAGATAAATCTATAATTGCCTGATATACGCTTTTGTTGTCATAGAGTTTATCAAGGTGTTCTGTTAGCTGCGGATTTTTATTTTTAGCTGCATCAAAAGACTTAAAAGAAGAAATTAATTCACCTAATGAATTACGTGGTTTTCCATCTGCTCCGACAGAAGTCAGCAACGCTTTTTGATATTCATTCAGCCAGATTGGAAGCTGGTCGTCTAGTGTGTCTACCCCATTTTTTTGATCAGACAATTTATCGGTATTATAAGTTTGCTCAAAAGCTTTAAGCTGATCTTCCAGTTTTTCAAGCTTAGTTGTAATTTCACCGAGACTTGCATTTACACGGGTAAACTGATTTGCCATAAGATCTTTAACATCCTGATCAGCACTCGGGCATGATGCTGTTTGGGCCGTCTCGGCCGCAGTTTTTATTGCATCACCAATCATTGGTATAGCAGATAACCACCCCATTGAAGATTTCAATGTCTCTGAACAAAGTGGACTGCTGCTGCCACCTTCAGAATTAAGTGCTGTAGACTTTACCGCTAATTTTGTTGTTGCTTGTTGTGGTGCTTTTGCCATGACTGGTTTTTTGCTGGTTAAACGTGGCGTTGCTGAGTTAGCCGGAATAGGAATGTTTTTGGCAAATTGATCCGCCAGTGATTTAATCACTTTTGTTTCCTGTGCACTGTTGTCTTTGGCATTACCCATTAAATCAAGATAGTAATCAGCCAATTCCTGATATGGGGTGGCACTGAGCGTAGTCGTTTGAATATCATTATCTATTCGATTGTATGTTACTTTAGGATTAACTGTGCGGATTTTATTTAACACATAGACACCCAAACTATCCATATTTGCGCCGATATTATATAGCGAAGCATTTACTGGCAGGTTATCTATCATATATGCCGAAATCAGCTGGTTATTGCTATAGAAGAAAAAGGTATTGCCTTTTGCCATCAATCCCGATGGTACACGTAACCAACATACAGCACCCGCAGCACAAGTGCGACCAGCGGTACTAGTATATAAAGCATTCCCGGCTTTGTCTTTCAGCACTGCAGAAGTTAAAATGCTGTTTGTTTGGTTAAATAGTCCAACATATGATTTATTAACCGCTTGTGGAGTTTTTCCCTTATTTGCTGCGGCAGCGGCATTTCCTTTAGTATTGACATTGCCATCATCGCCGGCAGATTTCCATGAATCCCACCACGCAGCATTAGCACTAAATGCGGCACAGGTTAATAAGGCTACTAATAAAGTTTTAGGTTTATTTATGCTGCGCATAATTTGATATTCCTTTAAAATTGTGATTGGTGAAAATCTATTTCTTCCAGTGTTAGATTATAGTTTGTTCGTATAGTTTTAACAATAGATATTTTTGTCTATTTAGCGAGGTTCTCATGGTTTAATATATTGTAATATAATGATATAATTGAAATATCACTATTGGTTGAGAAACTTTGTTATTAGATATAATTTAAATTAGTTTAAATTATGTTGCAATGTGTCTACATGATTTAGAATTTATTGTGGAGAGAAAAAATGTTACTTAAAAAGCCATGCATTGCTGCATGGCTTTGGTTGGAACTAATGAATTTTATGCTTGACTGCGTGCTGCATGAATATCAATTTTAAAACTCATTAAAAAAGCTATTGATGATTTAACTGGTAAATAGTACTCATTAGTTCAGGGGATTGACTCTCCCATAATTGTGGATACCAATTGGCTGGGTCAATAGCCTGTGGTAATGCGGTATAATTTATTCCAATGATACCAATCTTTCCTTGAAGGTTAAGAATAATATCATTTATTTTACTTGGTGTATCATCCAGCATGATTAAAACAGAACATAAGTCCGGCTGCCCCATTTTATTGCGATAATACTGTATCATGTTTAGCAGGGTTTCGCCTTTTGAAGAACCTGCGACATAGTAGATGCCATCGTAATACATTTTTAGATCGGTTTTATATTTATTTTGCTGCAAGAAGCTATTGTCAAACAGGTGATCGCCAATCGGATTTACTGACATATCAATCTGGTTTGCCGCAAGTTGTCTGGTTGTAGTTGCTAAAGATGAAAAGCCTCGCGATGAAATTGCAATTGTTTGGTATTTAGCTTGTAAGCTGGCAATACCATTGTGGGGGTTAATTTAATGATATCTTCTTTCTTTGAAGATTAATTAAAAACATAGTTCCAAGCCGCTGCCGCAGCGCTGGATAAACATTTTAACTGATGATAACTCCGGGTTTTAGCATCATACTCGTTAATGATCAAGCTTCCATCGGTTCCTTTTATTACCTTATACATTGGCGGATAAGAAGTAGTATTCTGTACTAAATTAGCAGTTGCCGCAACATCAGGCATAACTTTTTTCATTTCAGCCAGATTTACCGCTGTATTGGCATTTTTATTGACGTACGCATTGTAAATCTGGTCAACTGATTGTTGGACTACGCTTAACGCACGTAATTTATTGTCTTTATTTGCCGGAGTATAGAAATTTTCATCGCCCGTGCCAAACCATGTTTCACCTTTACCGTTTACCAAAGTTAATCCGCTATTACCATCCTGATCATGCATTAACTTAGTTAGAAATGAGGCTGGACCTTGACCTAAATTTGCACAATAGTTAACAATTTCTACCCGTGGCGTCCGTGAATGCCCGGTAGCAAATAAATCTGTTAGGTAATGGTCAGCATAACCTTCAATAAAGTATGCATATTTTAATTCTTCTGCATTGTTGGCTTTGCTGGCATATTTGAGTGCCAGAGTGTGACCGGTAACGTATGATTTAACCGCATTTTCTCCAAAGTGATCATAATTATATTGAGCCAGTTTTAAATATAACCCAGATTTTAATAACGCGCCAACTGCGCCCCCCCAGCCACCAGTGGCCTGGTTATATTCATAATTGTACTTATCGGGAACAACCAATGTAGAACCCGTATCTATAAATTTTTGTACATCAGTAGTGACATTACTATATACAGTAAGGACTGCTGGAATATAGTCTTTATATTTGTCAAATGCTGCCAAATTAATCAGAAAAGTTGCAGTTGGATCAGTAGATATACCAATTATCTGTTTTGGTTCACCAATGAGATCACCACCCAACCAGAAAATATCGGCAAAACTTAAATTCATCTGGCCATAAGATGTTTGCAACGATTTTACCGTCAATTTATTTCCGTAAATTTTTTCTACTCCACCTTGATTAGTTGGCATACTGAGTAGAGCATAAGCCCCCAAATCAAAATGTTCGGGACTGTCAAACTGTAACGCATGTTCGGTTTTTAATTGTTGTTGCGTTATACCTTCAGCCACAATGTTCATAAATGGATGAAATGACAGACTTACCACAGATAGTTTTAAAAGAAAACTTTTTATTTTCATGATGAGTTCCTGACTAGTTTTGATTAATGACATAAAGTTGAGTATCTCCAGACGATCGCTCGGCGATAAAATAAATTTTACCGGTTTGTCTATCGACATCAAGATTAATTAGCCTATTACCAGTTGTCAGAGAATTTGTGCTGACTTTGCAATCCCAATTGTCGTTGGCGATTGCTGTATCATTGATACTGCATAAAGCTAAATATGGAGTCTGGGCATTTCCACTGCGATGTATTGCTAAAATATAGATTCTATGGTTATAAATCGCAAATTTTGGCATCGCTTCAAATCCTTTATTTGCCAAAGCTATAAAATCCTCACCAATAGCAGAGCGATTTTTATTACTTAGCGAAATACTTACCAGACCGCTGTCGCTATCATCTATGGCAATTATTTCATTTTCTTCGACAGAGAAAGAATCTTGCCAAGATAATAACAAATTATTTTCATTAAATAATTCTTTGCTGCTATTTTCGGAAAAACCGATTAAATTGCCAGCATAATTAGCATAAATTACTCCATTAGAAAAGGTCGCTGATTTTAAGGCAAATTGTGATGATAGTTCGTTGGATACTGAATAATTACCAATATTATCAAGGGATGTCGTTGCATCTGATTCATATTTTAACCATGTATAATTATATACATCTTTACCGACATATGCTACTGGTACATAAATTGTCGAATCATTCTGATTTACAACCATGTCTCCAATCAATGAGTATTGGTGATCCTTGGGTGTGGTTAAATACACAGTCTGAAATTTATCAGAACTAACCGCTATTTTACTAATTTTTGCATAACCGAAAGTGCTTTCATCCTGATCGGAAAGCGTAAGGTAAACGTTGCTGCCGCTCACAAATAAATTATTGACTGTATAATTGCTACTCAGAGCTGTTCCAACTTTTGAATAAGCAAATGTTTGATATTGCGGTGTGGTATTTTGATTATTATTTGCCGCACTATTACAGCCAAATATCAAGGTACTAAGCACCACTAAGATAGCTGGTTTCTGGAGAAATTTCATTTTAAACATTGTACTTTGTCCTTTTATTACATGAAGTTTATTTGCTGAGTAATCTATTTTTATCCTGTAACTACAGATTATAGACATTACTACATTATTGCACAATAGATGATTTTGTCTACTGTAAATATTTACCTGATAATGTATAGCTGATTTTAACTTTTGCTGTTGATAAGATTTCTCTCCATAGATTGATGATTTATTTTTGGGGTTAAAGACTTCCCAAATTACATAAAAAGGAAGTCTATAATTTAAAAATTACTTAATTTTTATCGAGCTGACAAAGTTATTATGGAAAGTTTCATCACTTCCCCATTGTCCTTCAACATAATATAGGTTGTTGCCATCGCTGGTAATATAATCGCATGAAAAATAACCTGGCTGGGCGGCATTGGTTAAAATTTGCCAATTATCATTAGCGGTAGCTCCTGCTTGTAAATATAAGAAGTCCGATTCAGAACATGCGTAGGCAGTATTTTTTACATAAACAAAATCATTGATATAAACATTACCTTTACCAAATTGAGAACCAGTTGCATGACTACTATCGATTGGCAATGTATAGGCAGTTGTTTGAGAGACAACATTAAAATTGGATTCAACATTATTGGTTTGGTAGGTGTAGAAGATGTTTCCATTTTGATCAAAATCTTCGATCACTGCTGGTCCTGGTGAAAAAAATTCGGCCGAAGATTCCATCTGGTTATTACTAAGATTTATCGTATATAATGTTGCTTCATTAGGATCTGCTAAGTATAATTTACCATCACTATATAACAGTTTGCTGAATGATAGTACAAACGGAATATCAATACTAGAACTACTCCAGGTTTTAGTTTGGGTTTGATATTTTAGAATAAAATTATCGGTAGAGGTTGCTTGACTGCCGATGGCATAAATATTGCCTTGATTATCACTAACAACCTGTGATGAAATAACAATATTATTCGGCGGGTTCAGGCTGCAAGTCATATTTCCTGGAATATTTTGTACCGGTAAACTGCATAATGTACCGTTTTGATTTACACTGAAGATTGTTTTTGATTGTGGTTCATATGCTAGACCACTTAAAGTTGGGCTGCTGTCATTTGTTGAACTATTTGAAGAACTACTTGTCCCACTGCAAGCATTTAAAATTACTGCAGAAAATATTAGTCCCATGGTTAAGCTGATATTGTTACTATATTTTTTCATGATTTGATCCTTTAATTTTGTAGTTTTTACTAAGTTAGATTGGGTTTACTGTTTTTACAAATTGAGTATCGAAAGAGTCCAGATTCAAAAAACCACCTTTACAAGTAAAATTTCTGACAGAGTCAAACTTGCTATCGTTGGCGGAAGGTGAGCATTTATAAGTTAATAGCCCAGAATTGAGAATGAATTGATTTACGTAGCGCACGCCATTTTCTTCAGAATAAAAAGCTTGCGAAGTGTTGCTGGTCTTATTTAGATTACCTTTTTTGTCTGTGGAATAATTTGCAAATACTCCAGCAAATGAAACCGGTAATAGGTAATTTAATGTACGACCATTTCTTGTGTAATACCAGCTTTCATCAAATAAGTAACTATATTTAGTTTTATCAAAACCATAAATAGTTGGACTGCTTTTAAAAGTATTGGTAATTTGAGTAACAATAGCCGGACAGCTATCGGCGTAGGCATTAAAACAATCTTCCGCCTTACTGTTAATAAAATTGATCCGATTATTCAGGTTTTTTATTTGGCTGGCAAGAAAGGATTTTACATCCGGCAAAATTGGTAAAGAATTTTGTTGGTAGGTAGTTAAAAAGGCAATTTGATTTTTGTAAATAGTTAATTTCTCAAGAATGGTATTTTGGGCAACTTGCACTGCATCAGAGAGTGGTTGCGGGCTCGGAACTGTGATACCCACAGATGAATATGAGTTAAGTATTGGATTAAAAAAATACAGATTATTATAGATCATCCCATCATCGTTTTTAACCTGTAATGGGAGTGAGAGCGCATATTGATTAACTCTATCAATGATTATCTGACAATTTTCTACTGATTCAGAGCTACAGAACGCAGTATTAAAGTTACCGGTTTCTGGGGTGATGAAAATATTTTGTAAACTTTCTGGAGTTCCGCCATTTTGTAATGCAGATATAGAGATTGTTGCAGTACTTTTGGTATTTTTAAGCTCAGCTTCAATCGACTGCAGTACCGTCGGTAAAGACGCACCCGATAGAGATGCAGACTCTTGGAATTTGTAAGTATCTAGTTTGGATTTAAAGTTTACTCCGACATTCACTGCCAGTACCACTCCAGCATTCAAGTTGCTAACGAAAGAATCGCCACAGCTAGTAAAAAATGCTGACTGTCCGGCAGCAAGCGCACTTTGCCCGGCGGTACTAAGATTTTCATTTCCATACTTTAGGGGAGTTAATTTGGCATCGGTGGAATAAGTATAAAGATAGACAAAATTTAATGTATATGCAGTATTTTTAGTTGACGCGACAAAAGAAGAGTTTGCACTACCATTAAAAAAGGTAAATACTTCTAGACTTTCAGCGCTTAGCCCCAGATTCAATGAAGCACTAAGTGCTGCATTGGTTGCTTGAGAAGAGAAAGTAAATCCTGCCTGTGGTGAAGTACCGATAGTAGAATTTGTCGTATCCATACAAATCATTGAACTAGTAGGCATTTTAGTGGCATAAAGAGTCGGAGCTCCCAGTACCGCCCAATTATCGCTTACCGATGATTGTAAACTTTTATTTTTAGCGGAGGCTTTTATGCTTGGAGTTGCAAGTGCTGAGCTGGTTAAAACCCCCATCAGCGTTACAGTTAGCAGCAAATTTTTCTTTTTCATGGTGTTTCCTTTTTGATGATTAGTGCATTCTCTTGAACATAAGAGTGATTTTATAGAGTTTATACAAATTCAGCAATAGATGATTTTGTCTATTCATGCTATCATTTTGTTATGGTTATGTAAATATAAAGGTAGCAAATTAAACTGTTGTGGTTTTATACTACAATGGAGTATTTTGGTTAAATTTTTTGATAATTAGACAATGAACTTGAAGATCTGAAGTGAGCTATTTATATAGTACTGCTGTTATATATGTTTAAAGATGTATCTGCAAATATGCAAAGCTTGTTTGCAAATTTGCAGGATTACAACACTCTAATTTGATGATAGAATAACGTCTGCATGTGATAGAGTGCTTTTTATGACTAAGGCTTATATCTCCGGTCTTGGTTATTTTTCCCCGGTTTACTAATTTACCGGGGATTTTTTATTTTCTTGTAAGGTTGCCAGACTATTGACGAGTTGCTAAAGCATTCGCTACTTCATTAATATCTGCGCTGACTTCCACCATCTGCACATCACGAGTTAATAACTGTGCCAATTGCGGTGCTACCGGTAAAGTTATAGCTAATAACGGTTCAATGACCGTTTCAAATTTGCAGGGTGCGGCAGTGGCGGCAATAATCCATGGTAAGTCTTTGTCTAATTGTTTCCGGGTATAATAACCGGTTGCTGTATGCGGGCACACGATATAATCAAAATCGCGTTTAACTTCTTGGATTGTCTGCCGGATGATGTCATCATTAACGCTATAGGATTTGACATTGTTGACAAAATCATCAAAATTAGCATACAAGTGACGCAAGCGTTCAAAATTACTTGGATTTCCAACATCCATGGCATTGGCAATGGTTGCAATTGATGGCTGCGGATTAAATTCGCCGTTTTCCAAGTAATCGGAAATTACGCGGTTAGCGTTAGTTGCCAGCACAATTTCCCGAATCGGGAAGCCCATAGCTTTTGCCCAATAGCAGGCGGTAGAATTACCGACATTGCCGGTCGGGATGACATAACCGGCTTTTTTTCCATGATTTAAGAAAAATTGCCAACTGGTATAAGCATAATAAGTCAATTGCGGCAATAATCGTGCGATGTTAATACTATTGGCGCTGCTTAAATGGGCACGGTTAGTCCACCATTCATCACCAAAAGATTGTTTCACGATTTTTTGACAGTCATCAAAAGTTCCGCGAACTGCTACGGCAAGAATATTGTCACCCCAGCAAGTAATTTGCTGTTCTTGGCGTTTGGAAATTTGACCTTTGGGAAACATCACCACCACTTCAACATTGGGCTTTTGATAGAACGCACCGGCAACTGCTGATCCGGTATCGCCGGAAGTCGCTACGATAATGGTAGTTTTGCGTTCTTTGGATAACCGGGTCATACATTCGGCTAAAAATCGCGCGCCAAAATCCTTGAATGACAGGGTCGGACCATGAATTAATTCCATGATATAGGTATTTTGTTCTAATTCTACCACCGGTAACGGAAAATTAAAAGCACCATGACAAATATCGGGTAATTGATTTTCCAATACATCACCGGCAAAATAGTCTTTGAGGATTCGTGCGGCAAATTCCGGATAACTTAGATTGGGATCAAAGCTTTTCCAGTCAATTTGCGGAAAATATTCCGGCACGAATAGTCCGCCATCTTCGGCAAGACCTTGTAATATCGCTTGGCTAACGGTTTTGTGATTGTTTTTGTCGCGAGTACTATAAAAAAACATAATTTATTCCTGTCAAAAATTTGCTTAAATTTATAACCGATCGTTATAACGCAAGATAAAGTTGGTGATTTAGTTTAAATCGAATGTATAAAAATCCGGCAAAGATACTGATTGCAATCAGCAGGGTAATCCAGTCAGATAATTTCATTAATACCGAATTATACCAAGTCCGCCGCGGTAATTTGCCGAAACTTCGGAGTTCCATTGCATTGGCAATCCGTTCAATCTTTTCCAGAGAGGTGTTTAATAGCGGAATGGTGGTATTGAATAGATTACGGATTCGTTTAAGGCGCGATTTTTCCTCTTTGCCATAGCTAAAGCCACGCATGGCCTGAGCCTGCGAAATCGTAACAAATTCATGTTGAATTTCCGGAAAATAGCGAAACATCAGATTTAAGGTATAGGCAAATTTATAGGGCACGCCGACGTTATTAAGACTAGCTGCGAATTTACTTGGGTGGGTTGTAAAAATAAAAATCAAGGTTAATGGCAATAACGACAGATATTTAAGCGAAATCACTAACACATACATGGCAGTCGCCGAATAAATTTTATAGCCCCATAAATTAGCCAAAATATGTGAATTGCCGCTTAAAGTAACGCCATAATTACTGGCCAAGAGCAAAATAAATCCAGCATTAATTAGATTAAAGGCAATCACCGCCACAAATAAATTTCGAATGGTCGTAAATGGAATTGCCGCAAATTTGAGCAGGATTGCACCGCCAATCAATAACCCCAAACTAATCCGTAAATCCAAAAACATAAATACCGTAATTAACCATAATATAAACATGATTAATTTTACCGTTGGGTTTAGACGGTGAAAAAATGAGTCTGCCTCAATGTATAAGCTGCTGGAATTGGTCATTATCTAATGTTCGCTTTCATCGCTCTCTAGGTTTTGCGAATGATTAACAAAACTTTTGGTTAAAGCGGCTGGCGAGATTTTGATTAATTCGGCCAGTTTGGTTAATGCTAGCGGGCGCAGGCGGGCGGCAGTCAGAATCTCCGCATTACAAAGTACGTCAATTGCCGAATTATCGGCAATTTTTTCACCGTTGGCGATAACCACACAGCGATTGGAATATTCCAGCGCCAGATACAGATCATGAGTAATGATAATTATCGCAATTCCTGATTGTGCCAATTGCCGAATAAAACTCATAAATTCATGATAGGTTTGTAAATCCTGTCCGGCGGTTGGCTCATCTAAAATTAATACCCGTGGTTGTTGTACCAGTAGGGCGGCAATCGTCACGCGTTTTTTTTGTCCGTAACTAAGTGCGGTAATCGGCCAATTGCGATAGCCCCATAAACCACAAGTTTTTAATGCTTCGCTGGTTCGCTGGGTGATAGTCTCAGCGGCTAAGCCTTGGGCTTTAAGGGCGCTGGCAACTTCATCGATTACGGTAGTCATAATAATCATCAAATTGGGATTTTGCATGATTAGACCGATTTTTTCACCGCGGCGTTTGATTCCCCAATTAGCAATATTTACTCCCTCGAGAGTGATTTCACCAGCTAGTGGCTTAATTAAGCCGCTAATGGCATAGCTTAAAGTTGATTTTCCAGCGCCGTTGTTACCTAAAATACTAACGATTTCACCCGGATAAAATTCAGCACTTAAATTTTTTAGAACCGGTTTATCGGCAGTGTAAGCACAAGAGAGATTTTTTATTGTCAATACTGGCGGGGTCTTAAGCATTGATTTCGATGATGATTTTGCTGGAAATAGATTATCTTTAATCAGTTGCTGGTCTTGATACCACTTGCGCAATTGAATCTGTGTTAATTCACTAAGATTATTGATTTCCTGAGTGGTAGTTACACATAAGCTTTCAGTCGCTGCAATCTCCGCCATTTTAAAGAGCTGATGGTAAAGCGGCTGGCGAATGCCATAGGTGGTTAAATAATCATTGGCTAAAATTTCTGCCGGGGTTCCATTGGCAACAATCATGCCATTATCCATGATAATTATGCGATCAATTCCGGCATCCAAACATTCTTCAACCCGATGTTCGGCAATAATAACCGTTTTCCCGCTTTGTTGATTAAGTTGGCGAATTAGATTTATGGCGTCTTGTGCCGATGCCGGATCCAGATTAGCCAACGGCTCATCAAAGAGGAGTATCGCGGGTGCCGATGCCAATATCCCGGCCAGCGCGATGTGTTGTTTTTGCCCGCCAGATAATTCGCCCGGGCTGTAGTTGGCATAATCCGCCATCGCTACCTGTTGCAGGCTGTGCTCTACTATTTGCTGCATGGTAGATGTCGCCAGAGCATTATTTTCAAGGGTGAAAGCAATATCTTCGGCTACCGTTAATCCAATGAATTGGGAGTCCTGGTCTTGCAAAATAGTACCGACTTTTTGACTGCTGGCAAAAATACTTTTTGCCGGTAATGCTAACTCTTCAATTTTCAGCGAACCGCTGATTTCTCCGGGGTAGCTATGGGGAATTAAACCATTTAAGCATTGCAGCAGAGTGCTTTTGCCGGAACCGCTGCGCCCGACGATTAAAATTTTTTCACCGGGAAAGATTTCCAGATTGATATTTTTAAGCGTAGCATCTTGAAGATTAAGATAGCGGAAGGAAAAATCCTTAAACTGAATTTGTGGAGTCATTCTTCGACTCGCAAATTGCTATGGCGGCGATTGCCGGCAATGAAGCCGATAATTATCGGTAATGCTAAAATAACAAACACCAAGGAATTGGTAATAAAAATTACGCTAACCTGGAAGAAAATCTTGCGTGGCGGCTCGCCCATCAAGAGAATATCGCTGATTCCGGCAAAGCTGTATCCCGCTAAAAATCCACCGATGCCGCCAATAATCAATAGCGCTACGTGCCATTTTTTGCATAAACCATAACGGACATTAAAGCCGGGAATTAAATAGGCCAATCCGGCACCAAAACCGAAGATTCCCGATGCCAATTCCCAATTCCACCAAATTCCCCAACCGGCTAGTAAATCGGTTAAAACATTGCCTAAAAAGCCACTGCAAAATCCGACCAGTGGGCCAAAATAGGCGGCAAAAACCGCCAGAATAATGATTGACGGTCGTAACTGGACATTCGGACCAACCGGAATCCCAACCAGCCCAATGATTCCATAGAGGGCAGCGGCAATACTAATCGTAACCACTGTCCGGGTATCAAAATTAAAGAGGGCAGATTTCTTGTAATACTGATTCATTAATTAATTATGGCCGCTCCATTTGGGTTAATCGGCGAAATCCAGTAATCGGCAGCAATATTTTCGTTGGCAAACGCAGCTACCATCGCCTGAGCTACTTGCTGTGCTTCGGCCTTTGATTTGGTCAATGCCAACATACTTGGACCCGAGCCGGAAAGTACTGCTCCAAGTGCACCATTGGTTATAGCTGCAGCTTTTACGGATGCAAAACCATTAACCAAACGTGAACGCTGTGGTTCAATAATTAAATCCTGGAACGAACGCGCCAGCAACTGATAATCCTTCTGATACAAGGCACTAATTGCGGCCGCCAAATTGGCCGATTGCTCGACAAATTTTTTTAATTCGACGGTAGGGCTTAGGATTTTCCGCGCAGTCTTGGTTTCCACCTGTAAATGCGGATGAACAATTACGCAATAAAGTTCCGGATAGGGCAATGAAATAATGTCCAGTGGCGCAAGATTGCGAATCAGGGTGATGCCGCCATAAACGCAGGGTGCAACATTATCGGCATGGCGGCCGCCGGAAGCAATTTCTTCACCGTACAGAGCATATTCAACCAATTTGTCTTTAGTTAATGGCGCATTGAGAAAACCATTTAATGCAACCACTGCCGCAACGGCTGATGCCGCCGAGCCGCCCATGCCGGAACCCAGTGCGATACCTTTATCAATAGTCAGCGAAAAGCCGCAGGTAATCCCCAGCTCTTCACACATCTTGGTAACGGCATACGAAGCGGTGTTTTTATTGCTTTCCAGCGGTAATCCATCCAGTGAGGTAATTTTATCAATTACGATATGTCCGTCATCACGCTTCACTAGGGTAACTTTATCACCTACCGCATCCAATGCCAGCCCCAAAATATCAAAGCCAACTCCCAGATTGGCGCTGGTAGCCGGCGCGAAGGCGGTCAAAGTCTTAATCTGTGGATTTAATAAACTTCCGCTTACAATTTTGGTCATTATCTTACGCCTAGTATAAATAAGAGGTTAAACGCAATAAATCAGCAAAAACCCCACCAGCAGTTACCGCGGCACCGGCACCGGGACCTTGAATTACCATTGGGCGAGTACTGTCGTAGCGGGTAGTTTGGAAAATCATGATATTATCTGTTCCGTTTAATCGCGCCAACGGATGGCTGGCGGGAACCGATTGAATTGCCACCGCAACTTTACCGTGTTCATCAATTTTACCGGCATAGCTAAGTTTTTCATTATTGGCTTTTGCTTTAGCGGCCATTTCCATAATTGGACCATCAAATTCCGGTAAGCGCCGTAAAAATTCTTCTACCGAGCAATCTTTTAATTCTTCCGGTACCAGATTAGTTACCGCTACATCAGATAACGATAAATCCCGCCCGATTTCACGTGATAAACACACCCATTTGCGCGCAACGTCCTGTCCGGATAAATCTTCGCGTGGATCCGGTTCGGTATAACCCAATTCTTTGGCTTCTTTGACGATATCCGAAAATTTACGACCTTTACCCAATTCATTGAATACATAACTTAATGTACCGGATACCACCCCTTCAATGGTAACAATTTCATCGCCGGTTTTGATTAAATCCTGCAAGGTATTAATAATCGGCAAACCGGCACAAACCGTCGCTTCATATAAATAATGGGTGCCTTTACCGGCACTGGCGGCTTTAACCTGATGGTAAAAATCCAGATCGCCGGCATTGGTATATTTATTCGGCGTAATCACGCTAAGTCCCTGCTCAAAGAATTTTAAATATTCCTTGGCTACTTTAGGGCTGGCGGTACAATCAATGATTACTGCATGTGGAACATCATCACCGAGTAAATGAGCGCTAAATTGATCCATATCCGGCGGCGTATTACTGTCGGCAAAATTTTGCTGCCAGCCATTTGCCAGTGCATCGTCACTAAGTAACATTTTATGATTACTCATGATGCCGCGCACGCATAAATCAACTTTGTAGCGTTTACGGATATTTTCCCGGGCTTCGGCGATTTGATTTAGCAAGGTGCCGCCAATATTTCCGGGACCAATCAAACCAATCGAAATTGTTTGGTTGGAAAGATAGAAACCGGAATGAACTGCTTGCAGAGCCTTATTAATATCCTTGCTTTTGATTACCGCAGAAATATTGCGTTCCGATGAACCTTGGGCAATCGCAATGATGTTGATATTGGCTTTAGCCAAGGTGTCAAAGAATTTACCGGCAACCCCGTGGGTACCGACCATAGCATCACCGACGGCGGCTAAAATTGCGCATTCGGTATCGGCAGTAACGCGGTTAATTTGTCCGGCTTCGATTTCAAATTTTAGATTTTCATTTAATGCTGCCAAGGCAACCGCGGCAGATTTTTTAGCAACTGCCAAACACACCGAATGTTCTGAACTGGCTTGTGAGGTTAATACCACCGACACATTACATTCTTGCATGATTTGAAAAATCCGCGCGGCGGTTCCGGAAACCCCAGCCATTCCAGCACCTTCAACATTGATTACGGCTATGTCATCAATGTAGCTTAAACCTTTTACCGGATGTCCATCGGCTGTGGACGTACTCGAGATAAAAGTTCCACGGGCAGTCGGGTTGTAACTATTTTTGATATAAATCGGGATATTTTTAGCTTCGGCAGGAGCTATTGTCAACGGATGCAAGACACTGGCACCAAAATAAGCCAGTTCCAACGCTTCTTTGTATGACAAATTATCGATACAGAATGCCGATTTTACTTTTGCCGGGTGCGCCGAATAAATTCCATCCACATCGGTCCAAATAATTAATTCTTTGGTGTTAAATAAACTGGCAAAAATTGCGCCGGAATAATCACTACCATTGCGTCCCAAGGTAGTCCGTTTGCCATCTTTATTGGCCGCCACAAACCCGGTTACTACAATTTGATCGAAATCTTTATCCTTAAGAAACTCTTTTAAGGCCGCTTCACTGCGTTCCCAATCAACGCAGACAATGCCATCTTTTACAAATGAATATAAAACCTTGCTGGCATCCAAAAAGATACAACGGGTAGTTGTGCCCAAATAGGCCGCTAATACTTGCGCTGACCATAATTCGCCATAGCCTTGGACAAATTGCTGAATATCAGTGGAGTAGTTACCAATTTGAGTAACAGTATTTAGGATGTCACCTAAAATTTTAAAGTCGCGGGCGATTGTTTCCCAGAGGGTTGTTTGTGAATTAGCCGGTAATAATTGCTTAATTAAACCATGATGGGCTTCTTCAAGACTGGTTAACTCCGCGTGCCAATCATTGCCTGTTGCTGCCATATCCAGCATTGCCTGTAATTTATTAGTGGTGCCTTTTATCGCTGAAACTACAATAACCTCATCTTTTCCACTAAGAATTTTTTTTACTTCGGTAAAGCGTTCTGCATTAGCTACACTTGAGCCACCAAACTTATGGGCAATAAAGCGATCTTTAATAATTTCCACGATATTTTATTTCCTTGACTAAAAATTAAGCACTACATTGGCGTACCGTTTTACGTTTTATGAATTAATTAAAACTCGGCAACAATTCAGTTAAACCACAAATTATAGCATTGCTTTTTTATAAAATTATAAACAATTTGTTGAATGAGGCTAATATTTTATTGCATTGCAGCAAAATTGTTAGTACAATATAATCTTATTTGTGTTTTTTATTTTTGTGAATTAATCAAATTCATTGAAATTGTCGATTTATATCAGGTTGTTATCTCGGTGTTGGAAAAAGTTGATTAAATTGACGGGAAATGATATTTTTATAGATGAGGAGTCTTTTGATGTTTCGGGTGTATAATTTTGCTGCTGGACCGGCGATGCTACCGGAGTCTGTTTTGCTAAGAGCTCAGTCAGAGTTATTAAATTGGCAGGATAGCGGTACTTCAATAATGGAAATCGGACATCGGACTTCTACTTTTCAGGATATGTTATCTCGCTTGGAAGAAAAATTGCGCAAGTTAATGAACATTCCGACCAATTACAAGGTGTTGTTTTTAACCGGTGGCGGACAGGGACATTTCAGCTTTATTCCGATGAATTTATGTGGTAAAAACCGCCAGGTAGATTATTTGGTTACGGGTATTTGGTCTGAGCGGGCTGCTAAATATGCCGCGCGTTATGCGGAAGTTAATATTGTTGCTACCGCCGGTAAAGCGCAAGTTCCACCAGCTAGTGACTGGAAATTAAATCCCAACGCGGCATATTTCTATTACTGCCCGAATGAAACTATTAATGGAATGCAGGTTGCGCAAATTCCTGCCACTGGTTCAGTGCCGGTAGTGGCGGACATGACCTCTTCAATATTATCCAGTGAAATAGATGTCAGTAAATTTGGAGTGATTTTTGCTTCCGCTCAAAAAAATCTGGGTATTTCGGGTGTTACGTTGGTAATTATCCGCGATGATTTATTGGATCATGCACAAGCATGTACGCCGGAAGTATTCAACTATAAACTGCAAGCCGAACAAGGGTCGCTACTAAATACCATCCCAACTACCGCAGTGTATATGATGGATTTAATGGTTGACTGGATTGTTAATGAACAGGGTGGTTTAGCACAGCTATCCGCAGTAAATCAGCGCAAAGTTAAAAAGCTCTATGACTGCATCGATAACAGCAATGGTTTTTATACCAATCCGGTAACTGCGGCTGATCGTTCGCTAATTAATGTACCATTTACTTTACCGTCCGATGAGCTATTGCAACACTTTTTAATTGAAGCTGGGCAACGCGGTTTGAAATATTTAAATGGTCATAAATTAGTCGGTGGTGCCCGCGCCAGTCTTTATAATGCTATGCCGGAAAAAGGTGTTGATTTGTTGGTGGAATTTATGAACGAATTTAAGGCGCAACATGGCTGATCCGATAAATAAGCACCCGCTGGCGGGGCTGGTGAATTTTTTTGAAACAGTTTTGCTGGAAGATGGTTTTAGTGGCGAATTTCACTGCGATAAGGCTACTTGTCTGGTAAATGCAACCGATAACAGCATTTATGAAGTAGTTCCCCAAGCGGTAGCTATGCCTAAAAATCGTCAGGATGTTGAAAAACTGATTCGCTTAGCCAATCAGGAAGCGTTTAGTTCGCTGTATTTCTGTGCTCGCGGCGGCGGTACCGGTACCAATGGTCAATCATTAAGCGATGGGGTAGTGATTGATTTTAGCCGTTTCATGAATAAAATCCGCGAATTTAATCCTGAGCAAAAGACGATTATCGTTGAACCGGGAGTGATCCTTAGCGAATTAAATCGCTTTTTGCAGCCGCACGGTTTATTTTTTGCCCCCAATGTTTCAACTGCCGATCGCGCAACCATTGGCGGGATGATAGCTACCGATGCTGCCGGTAAAGGCTCGTTGATCTATGGTAAAACTGCTGACCATTTGCTGGGACTGGAAATGGTTTTAGCCGATGGTCGGGTAATTGACGCTCTCGAAGATAATAAACTTCCCGAGCCGCTTAATGATTTTTTGTGCGATACCCTGGCTAAACCTGAAGTTCAGGCGGAAATTGCCACACGGTTTCCCAATTTGAAACGCCCGTTATCCGGCTACAATCTCAAACAAGCCTATCAAAATTCGATCTGTGATTTGAATTATTTAGTTGCCGGTTCAGAAGGAACTTTAGGATTAGTCACCGCAGCCAAGCTGAAATTGGTCGAAATTCCCAAACAGCGAGCATTAATCGCGGTTCATTATCCGGATTTCATTAGTGCGCTTAAAGATGCCGAGAATCTGATTCGCTTTAAACCTTTGGCAATTGAAGTTTTGGATGAAAAAGTCCAGCAAGCCGCGCATAGTCTGGCAGAATGGCAATCAACCGCCGATATCTTACAAGCTAAGCCTGAAAACATTATTTCGAATTTTGCCGAATTTTGTGCCGTAAGTGTGGCTGAACTAGAAGCACAACTCGCCGCCGTTACCACAGAATTGGAGCGACAAGCTGCCAATTATGTGGTCATTCGTGACAATCAGCAGATTAATCGGATGTGGGCGATTCGTTCACTGGCAGTTGGTTTGGTTGGCAGGCTGCCAGGTAAGCGTAAACCGATGGCTTTTGTTGAAGATGCAATTGTGCCACCCGAAAATTTGGCGGCATTTGTTGGTGAGTTGCAGCAGGAGTTGGATTCGCGGCAATTGGTCTATGCGATGTATGGTCATGTTGATGTCGGGTGTATTCACGTTCGTCCGGCATTGGATATGCTAACCGAAACCGATCGGCAATTGATTCGTCCGCTAACCGAAAGCGTTGTTGCGTTAGTAAAAAAATATGGTGGCGTTTTATGGGGTGAACATGGTAAAGGTTACCGTGGTGAATTTGTTCCGGCAGTTTTTGGTGATAAGCTTTATGCCGTACTGGTTGAAATCAAAAAATATTTTGATCCGCAAAATCGTTTTAATCGATTGAAGTTGGTTGCTCCGGATATCTCCATTGAGTTAGCCAAAATTGATAAAATAACCATGCGCGGCGAATTGGATCAGGTTATCAGCAGTGATTTGCAGGAACAATTTGCCGATGCTTTGCTTTGTAACGGCAATGGTGCATGTTTCAATCAGGATGCCGCCAATGTAATGTGTCCTTCGTATAAGGTTACTCAGGATCGGATTCATTCACCCAAAGGTCGCGCGTTATTAATTAAAGAATGGTTGCGGCAAAAATCAACCGGCTCGAATGATGAACAAAAAGCTGCGGCAATGGCGTATGCAGCCTTAAGCGGGTGTCTGGGTTGTAAAGCCTGTAGCGGAAAATGTCCGACGCAAGTGAGTATTCCCGATTTGCGCAGTAAATTTCTGCATTCATATCATAAGCTTTATCGCAAGCGTAAACTGCGTGATTTAATGCTTGGGCATATCGAAAGTTTATTGCCGCTGGCGGCCAAATTCCCTAAAATGTGGAATTTTATTCATCGCAATCGCTTGGCACCAAGTTTTGGTTTGACTTCAATCCCACTGTTTGAAACCGATCAAACCTTAGCCGAAGGCTTGCATCAGTTGCAAGTCAAAATCTATAGCGATCCCAAGCAATTACCGGCATTACCTGACAATAGCGTAGCGATATTTACGGATGTCTTTAGCGCATTTTTGGACAATAAGGTGCTGTTTTCCACTGTCGCGGTATTGCAAAAATTAGGCAAGGTTCCATATGTAATTTATCCGCGGGTCAGTGGTAAATCGTTGGTATTCGGCGGTTTTTTGGATGAGTTTAAACGTAATAGTGCTAAATTGGCGCGTCTAATTAATCCGCTATTGCGGGCAAAAATCCCGGTGATTACCGTTGAAAATTCAATTACCGTAATGTTTCGTGATGAAATGAAGAAATTTGCTTGTGCATTGGACGGTAAGGTTTTAACGATTGCCGAATTATTAGCTCAATATAACCAAGAATTGAGTAATTGTGAACGCCTAAGTCACGAATCCGGCAAATACCGCTTGCTGCCGCATTGTACCGAACAAGCGCTGTTGCCGGCGGATAGCAAACATTGGCAGAATATTTTTGCTGCCAGTGGCGCGACGCTGGAAGTGGTTAATGGTGGTTGTTGTGGAATGGCAGGAACTTATGGACATCTTAAGGAACAGCAGCAAAATTCAGCCGCGTTATTTAAAAAACACTGGCAGAATAATATTGAGACCAGTCCGGTGACGGTAGTTGCTAGTGGTTTTTCTTGCCGGTCGCAGACCAAAAAACAAATTGGGCAGGTGTTGCCGCACCCGATTGAAATAATTAACAATTTGATAAAATAAATTAAATAATAGATATTATGCATGATAAAGACTTTAGCGCTAAAATGTGGATAATGTGCGTAACATCAGTTAAATAAGGAAAGAGTAATAGTGAAAAATAAACATTTAATTATGGATTTTGATAGTACCTTTATTCAAGTTGAAGCATTGGATGCCTTGGCGGAGATCGCTTTGGCTGAGTTAGCAGATAATGACAGCGTAATTGAAAAAATTAAATTGATTACCAATCAGGGAATGGAAGGAAAAATTTCCTTAAGCAGCAGTCTGGCGCAACGGATTAAGTTGCTTAAAGCCAATAAAAAACATATCGAACAATTAATTGCTAAATTACAGGCTAAGGTAAGTACCTCCTTTAAACGTAATCATGAATTTATTAGAAACCACGCTGATAATATTTATATCGTTTCCAGCGGTTTTAAAGAATATATTGAACCGGTAGTAACGGCTTTCGGCATCAAGCCGGAACATATTTATGCCAATACTTTTACTTATGATAACGAAGGTAATATTACCGGTGTTGATGAGGCTAATCCATTATGTCAGGATAAAGGTAAAGTCACTATCGTTAATAACCTCGGATTGAAAGGCGAGATTTGGGCAATTGGCGACGGTATTACCGATTATGAAATTCGTGAACATGGTGCAGCCTCCGCCTTTTATGCGTTTACCGAAAATGTGACCCGCCCAAGCGTTACCGAAAAAGCCGACATTGTAATTAAGAATTTTGACGAATTTTTGTATATGCATGATTTTCCACGAGCGATTTCTTATCCGCGCAATCGGATTAAAATTTTATTGCTCGAAAATCTTCACCCCAACGGTATCAAAATGCTGCAACATGAGGGTTATAGTGTTGAAACGATGAAAGGGAGTTTAAGCGAAGAAGAATTGTGCGCTAAAATCAAAGATGTTTCAATTTTGGGAATTCGTTCAAAAACCAATGTGACTAAAAAAGTCTTGGAACACGCCGAGCGTCTGATTGCGGTTGGCGCGTTTTGTATTGGTACCAATCAGATTGATTTAGATGCAGCCAGCCAAAAAGGTGTCTGTGTCTTTAATGCACCGTACAGCAATACCCGCAGTGTAGTTGAAATGGTAATTGGAGAAATCATTTTATTGATGCGCAAAGTAGTTGCCAAAAATAGCAAAATGCACCAAGGAATTTGGGATAAATCTGCCGATTTTTGCTATGAAGTTCGCGGTAAAAAATTGGGGATTATCGGTTATGGTAATATTGGTTCACAACTGTCAGTTTTAGCGGAATCCTTGGGAATGCAGGTGTATTACTATGATGTGATTGAAAAATTACAATTGGGTAATGCCAAAAAATGCGCAACCATGGATGAACTGCTGGAAACTTGCGATATTGTGAGTTTGCACGTCGATGGTCGCAAGAGCAATGCTAATTTAATTGGTGAAGCCGAATTTGCCAAGATGAAAGATAAGGTTATTTTCATTAATTTAAGCCGCGGGCATGTGGTAAATATCGATGCGATGGCAGCTGCACTGGAATCCGGCAAAATTTTGGGGGCGGCGGTTGATGTATTCCCGTATGAACCTAAAAATAATCAGGAAGAATTTGTCAGCAAATTACGTGGCTTTGAAAATGTAATTTTATCGCCACATATTGGTGGTAGTACCGAAGAAGCGCAATTAAATATCGGTGAATTTGTTGCGCGACGGATTATTAACTATGTAAATGCCGGTGATATCACCCAAAGCGTTAATTTGCCGAATATTCAGTTGCCGGAATTGCGCAATGCTCATCGCTTGATTCATTTACATATTAATACCCCAGGAATTTTAGCGCAGATTAACCATGTGTTGGCGAGCCATAAAGCCAATATTCTTGGACAATATTTGAAAACTAATGAACAGGTTGGCTATGTAATTAGTGATATCAATAACGAATATGAAAAAGAAGTTATTGATGAATTGAAAAAAATCGATGGCACAATCCGTTCACGGGTATTGTACTAAGCATGAATAGATAAAATAGGTTAACATGATTGAAATAATTGCTATAATTTAACTACTTATCAATCGTAACCTAATTATTTGTGGTGATATTTCAATGAGTTTAATACCGGAAATCAAATAAAGATTTCCGGTATTTTTTTATTGCATGCGACCTGCCGAAATTCCACCCAATTGCTTTATTCTAAATCAAAATTCATCAAATGTTATTACTCTGCGTAATTTTAAGAAACTTGTAGCAAATAAAAACATAAATCTAAGGCTTCAATAAAAATACTTGTTTAATTTGTGGTTATTGTTGAAGTAGTCTTCCTAATTAAGTACAATATTGCTAATCTTTTAAAACAATAAAATAATTTCTATAATTTCTCAGAAAGAGCGCAATGAGTACCCTTAATAACTTTTTTACTATTCGAAATGTTCCGAGTCTAAATCTTCCGCTGTCACAACAACGCAAAATGTGGTTTAAAAACTTCATTCAAGCCTTTTTGGTAGTTGTGGTGGTCTATGTCGCGATGTATTTAATCCGCAACAATTTTAAA
>CAZATM010000062.1:0-18013 GCA_964488065.1 uncultured Neisseria sp. | reverse complement strand
GCTTGATAATAATTGCGGTTTAGCGGAACATATTCCGGCAGTAGTTTGGGTTGGCGAAATAAAGTCGGAACACTGCAAAATAGACAGGTACCCAGTGAATGGTGGTAATAGCTGGCAGTAAATCTACCTAATTCCCATAATTCGCTTGGTAGCGTCGTTGATTCATTATCAACTGCTAGCAGCGGTTTTAATTTGTCCAATGGTAATTCATGATAATCCGCTGCGGCTAATGCCTGGCTGACAAAACCAGCCTGCTGGCGATTATTAAAATCCACAATTACCCGAGCACCAATATTTAGCGGTTGTGGATGGGTATAGCTGTAGCTGCGCGAAAGCGGAGTATCAAGAATAACGTTGATAACAAACATTAGTTGAGTTTATTTCTTTTAGGAGATTATGATAGTAAAATATTTTCCATGAGGGGCAATTTTAACATTTTTTGAAACCGGTATTTTGAATTATGGAAATATTGTGATTGTGGGTGCCTGAAATTGATAAACCACGCTTTTAAGGCATGGTTTATCAACGCGGAGATATTGGAGTTAATATTTAGGGAACATACAAGCAAGGTAGCGATCTTTGCTGGTTGGACAAATTTGCTGTGCCATATACATCGTGAAATCAATATAAGTTTTGCCGCCTTGTGGCCCTTCGATACGGTTGCGATGATCAGTCTCGCGACCGGGATAATCATGTCCCCAAGAACCTTCATGTTTAGAAGTATCCCATGATAAATATAGTGGGTAGCGCACTCCTTTTGCACCAACTAAATCAAAAGTCATGTGGCGGTGGCTGGTTAAACAAAAGTCACCCTTGGTTGATGAGGCTTTATCTTCGGTGTAAAGATAAGCAGAGTCGCCAGCTCTGATTACGCGACCATTTCTAAAATCCTGTGCATACCAACAATCAGTGCTGACCCGCTCCATGACTACATCATGATCAGTATTGTTGACTATCTTTATCCGCCAGGTTTTTCCGGCAAAGGCACTTGCTGAGAGCACTCCTAATGCGGCAATTAATCCGAGTTTTGCTAGAGTTTTCATGATGGTTTCCTTCATAAAGTTATTGTTTTTTCCTACCATTATTATATGAATTACCAGTGGATTTGCGATATAGCCAAATTAGTAAACCTAGTTTACCAATTTGAGATGGCTAATATTATTAACTCACATTGAGGATTAGTCAGTAATTATTCAAGTGTATAGCTAACTCACTTTCAAATGATCTATTTTGATTTCACTCCTTAGCTATTATCCTAGATTCGGCAGTTGAATAACAATTTATACCTTGTAACCTTTGTCATTCCGCACTTGATGCGGAATCCATTAATCACCAAAAAGGTGAGCATACTATGGATTCCTGCCTACGCAGGAATGACAGACAGCTAGTTAATTGCCGTTTTTAGGATTATTTATAGGCGGCGGTGCTCATCAATGCAGCTCATTTGATTTGAGGTTAGCTATAATTATTCAAGAGTAGCCGTGTGATAAAATAACAAAACCCCCAGAGTTTGGGGGCGGTTGCTGGTTAGCGAATTTAGCGGTAGAAGATATTGATGGTTTCATTCCAGTTGAGCTGGTTGCCTTTGTAAGCACCAATGCCGCGGTATTCATCAGTCGCACCGGAAGATTGAACTATTTCATCTATGCTTGGGTTAGATAAACTTTTTACATAGAGTTTATCGGGTGATTTAGTGATAGTTACTTTATTGGCGCCCGCTTGGCAGGCATCAAAGCTACTACCGCAGAAGTTATTCATATTTTGGTATTCTAAAGTCTGATAGTTTACCGGAATAAACACCGCTGGATTGCCGCCAAAGCGCGAGCTTAGATTTACAAAGTTTTTAAACACATAGCTGGTGCGATAAAAATCAAGCAGTTGTTGGTTGACGATAAAGCCGGAATTGGTTTTAAAATCTTGTTTAATTTGTTTCCAGCTAGCGCTGCAATTATCCAACTGGCTTGGGCTATAACACACGGCGGCCATTTTTTCAAGATAACTAATCCGGTTGGCCAAATTAGCTCGGCTTTGGGTAAACTCTTTGTTAAATTTCAAGAATTGATAATCCGGCAAAGAGAAGTACTCTACCAGATAATTAGCATATTCGGACTCAAGTTCCAACCGCGCGGCGCGATCGGCCTCGGCTTCGCTAGCCGGTTCATTAAAGCCGATAAAAGCCTGAGTGTATTTTTTAGCCAGCGGCGAATAGTAGTTCAAACGCGCTTCATCAATTTTGCCGGAACTGGTTTTGATTTGAGCGGGAATAGTCTGAACATATTTAGCAACGTTTTCTAATGCACCCATACATTTGCTGATGTCAGAGCCGCTACAGATGAAATCTTTACCGCCAATTGCCGAGCCGATTTGTGAAGCGTCACCACCAAATTGATTTAATGCAATATCGACGCTAAATGAATTGTCCTTGTTTTTGCTGGCAGTTTTAATGGTGTTTTCCAGTTCGGCTAATGATTTGTATTTGACATTAAAGGTGTTTTCAATTTCCTGCCGATAAGCATTAGATGACAGGTCAATCTGAATTTTGGCAATAAAGCGCACGCCTCCGGTAAAATCAGTTACAAAGGCATTACCGCAATGTTTAAAGAAAGTTAATTTATTGGATTTATACCATTCAAGCGATTGTGGAGTCAGAAAGTTTTCAATTTTGCTGCTGTCATAATCAACTTTCATTTGATAATCGACATTGTAAAAATAGTAGAAAACCAAGCTCGAACGATTGCTAATTGATTCTTTGATAAAAGTGGTTTTGTCGCTGAAAGTTGTCGGACCGGTTTTGCCTTTTACCATATTAGACATGGTGAAATTATTAATGTTTTCCTGTGCTTCGCCGCGAGTCATTACTTTAATCTCTGCTTGAACGTTATGCAGATTATAGCCTTTGACCTGAATGCAGGGAGCTTGATCGGTTTCAATCAGACCACTGAAATCATTCACCGGACGACCTGGGAAATAATTTTTAAAGGGGAGGTCGTTTTGTCCGGGAATGATAAATGGTTGATAGCCAACAATAGTTCCGGTATCATTAAGTTGGGTCAGTAATTTATTCCGGGTGATAGCCATGTCTTTGCTTGGAACCGCACCGACATTTTGCCATCTGCCTAAATAATTGAAGGTTGTAGCTTGGCTAGTTGCAGCCTCAACGCCCAAAGCAAGAGAAGCTAGGACGATTGCTAATAGTTTGGTTTTCATGATCGCATCCTTATAAAAAGTTTTCGTTCTTTCCTGACGCTATTATAAGGATGATGGCAGGGTGGGATAAATAGCCAAATTGGTAAACCTAGTTTACCGATTTGTAACAAAGTAAAAGATTAGACTTGCTTATATTTTTCAATTGAAGAATTAATGAAATCAGTAATCAACCGGGTTTTATTATTGTCAAAAGCGGCACGTTTTACCAAAAAGACATCCATGGATAATTCCGTCGTATAGTCGGGAAAAATTCGCACCAGCTTCAAATTATGCTGTTCTTGAATATCGGGAACCATGATGTTGGGCAAGAAAAGTAAGTAATTATTTAGATTCAGCACCATCAGGCTTTGGATGAAATTTTCCATAACAATTTGCGAGTTTTTGAGCTGAAACAGATAACTGCTGGTGACACTTTTTAACATTACCGAGTGGTGATAATGTCCTTTTTGATTTTGGGTAATAAAATGGCGCTGTTCCAATTCGCTCCAGCTTTGCGGCATGCCGTGCTTATCCAGATAGACTTGCGTGGTATAAATTCCAGCATTTAATTTCAGTAAGGTTTTTTGAATCAGGTAACTATTTTCCGGCACAAAATAAGACAGCGCCAAATCAAAATCATTGCGAGCACCATCGGGAGTCGTAAATCCCGGATAAATAACCAAATTGAGTTGTGGATGTTGTTCCAGCAACTGGCTTAATTTATCGTTAATTAGCAAATACGAAAAAATCGGTGAGATTATCAGCTTGATTGTTCCATCGGGTTTGGTGGTATTTTCCTTAGCGGATTCGATGGCGCTGGAGAGCGAATTTAGATGTGGACAGACCAATTGATAAAGCTTTTGCCCCTGTTCGGTAAGTTCCAACGAGTTACCTTTATGCAGGAATAATTTATACCCCAGCGTTTGTTCAAGATTTTGAATCCGGCGGCTGATGGTTGGAATATTGGCTTTCAAGCTGGCGGCAGTTTTGGAAATGCTGCCGTTTTCTACTACCTTGCTAAATAATTCGAGTTCGTCAAGCATGATTTTTCTCGTTTAAAATTGTTTTATGATTAAATTATTTTTTGATTGCGTGACTCAGCTGCTTTATATCATTTTCTAATTCATTGATACTCTCTTGATACTCTAATTGTTGCTGCTGTTTTTTGTATATTTCATATTCAAGACTAGATTTTTCGAGCGCCATGTTATGGCTAATGTTACCTGCATGCGTTAATAACTCTCGTCCATTTAGCTGTAGAATTACATCAAGACGTTTAATCCAATCATCCATATACATCGGTGTACGTTGCTGCGCCATTGTCTCAGCAAAAGCAAGATATTGTTCAACCAATAATCCGAGCAACTTAATTTCATCTTCATTGAGATAGTTCTTTGCAATGCTTACGTCTGATTTTTTAACCTGAGCAACTGTTTTATCAAAAGATTGCATCCCCAATAAAGGAAGTGAAGCATCAACACGGCGATAAACGAGTTCCGCTGCGGTATTTTTGCTCACCGCCCATAATAATTTATTTTGGACAATTTTGAAAAACTGGGTGGTTTTTTCATCATTGGCGTTATAGTCAATACTGGTGGTATAAATATCTTTTATTTTTTGATAAAAGAATCTTTCTGATAAGCGAATTTCCCGAATGCGGTGTTGCAATTCATCAAAATAATTCATTGACGAACCAGATTTGAAACGCTGATCATTAAGTACAAAGCCTTTGATGATATATTCTTTTAGACGTTGGGTCGCCCAAATTCTAAACTGGGTACCTTGCTGAGATTTAACACGGTAACCAACTGAGATGATTACATCTAAATTATATAACTTTACATTGGTTTCTTGCGTCTTACCTTCCATTGCCCCATGCTGAGTGGTTCGTCGGAAATTCCGACATACCACTACTTCATCCAGTTCGCCTTCATTAAATATATGGTTAATATGTTCAGTAATAGTGCTTCTACTCTTACCAAATAATTGTGCCATATCAGCTTGAGATAGCCATACGGTTTCATCTTCAAGATGAACATCTAGTTTTATACTTCCATCATTACTTCGGTAAATTAGGATTTGAGTATTATTTGTTTCCATTGTTATTTCGTTCAATTCTAGCCATTAATTTGTCGCTGCATAAGTAACTAATTGGTGAAAATTATTATAGAGTCAAAGATGAGCTTATAAATTTAACTACGTTTCTTCCTTAGTAAAGGTTAAGCCTCCAACCTTTACTAAGGCTTTTCTTTAGTAAAGATTAAGATGCTAAACTTTACTAAAGATTTTTAAATATCGCTCAAAACTATACAGTTTGTTTCTTTGTAATCCTGTTACCAGTTTGAGTATAAATCTGTGATTATTTTTCTTTTAACTTTTTATTTTGCTTCTGAGGTGGTAAGAAATTTTCACTACTAATAACTTTTTGTCCTGTCTCATGCTCAAAATCTTCTTTAGCTCGTTTAGCAATTTTACCACCACGTTTTCTAGCTTCAATATTTTCGGTAAGACCTTCAGCTTGATCTGATTGGGCGATGTTACGAGTAGATAATTCAGCTAACGCCGTAAAGATAAGTTCTGCCTCACTCATATGATCATGTAAATTTTGCGTTTTTAGTTCTTTAAGTACTTTGTGTTCTTTGACTGTTACACCAGCCCATTCTTGATGAATAATATTAGTTAGCAATGCAAATTCTTCTGATTTTTCAATACCGTGCTCTTTCCAATAATCAGTCAATTTATTGCGGGTTTCTTGTCCCATCATGCGTTGTTGAATCCATTTATCGCTACGCCCCAACTTCTGCCAATTTTCCCGTGCACGGTCTAGACTCTGCTCTGGATCTGCAATCTCTTGCATACGTTCATAGCCAACTTTAGCCAACCATAATTTAAATGGTTCAGCTTTTGGCGATGGCATCGATTGTATAATACGTAATAAACCTTCTGTATCAGCACAATCAGTAAGTCTCATTTTGCCATCCGCAGCAAGCATTTTGAAAGCGTGACAATTTGTCACGGTTTCACTACCTTCTTTTTTAAGTCTTTCTTTTAGCTTACGCCAATATGCTAACGGATCAACACTATCTGTTAAAATTGCAACAACATCAGTTACTGAGAAATACCACTTTTCCGCATCGCTATCCCAGTGACTACGAACTTTTTTTGATTCGAATAATTTTATATCTGTCATAGTTTATTTCAACTTAGTTAAATTTAATCTTTTAATTTTTACTACTTAATTTTCTTAGTAAAGGTTAAGCCTCTAAACTTTACTAAAGATGTTTAAATAGCGCTCAAAGCTATATAATTTGTTTCTTTGTAATCCTGTTGTCTGCTATGTAGTTAGTTATGTTCATCAGCAATACTCTATAATCCAAGAGTTGTTTTTAATTTATCTATTTCACTAAAAATATTCACAAAAATCTCTTGTTGCTCAGTTGAGGTCTTATTGTTACATAAATCATCACACAGTTTAGTTTTATCTAACTCTTTTAATATAGATTCAACACCATAATCATCAGTCTTATTATGCTCTTTTATATAATCATCATAATTAAAGTTTGGTAACAATGAGAGTAAATTTTCAACACCTTTTTTATATTTTAAATTATTTGGATTTTTTTGCATACATCTGATAAATAAATTGACATCATCACTATGTGGTTTATTTGTATCTGTATCATAGAGGAATATAATTTTCTTGTGTTGTGAAATAAAATGATTTGATTTAATGAATGAATAAGCACTATTTAAGGCTTTGTCACCAGTATTTGTAGCTCCGCCATTGATATATGATCCAATCCATTTCACCTCTATATTACTGATACCTTTTAGTTCTAAGCATTTTTTAAAATATTTCTCATCTGTTTCACCTTCCACAAAAACTATATTTTGAGCAATAGTTGAGGATAGATCAATATTAAATGCTTCTTTTACCAATTCTTCATTAGTCCAAGAGTAATACTCTGGATTATCAGAAGCATAGATTCTTCCATTAGTATCTTTTTTAAGAATAATTACCTTATCATTTGATCTATTAGGATTGTGTATAATAAATGGGGAATGTGTGACCGCAATTATTTGTGATGTCTGAATACCTGTAGTAGCATCAGTAAAAATATTTTTATAAAAATCCATGATTTTCATTTGCCATGTAGGGTGTAAGCTTATTTCAGGCTCATCAATTAATACTATTGCCCCCTTTAAACTATTAACATCTTTTAGTAAAAAACCTCCTCTGAAAACAATTTGTTTTTCTCCAGAGCTTAATTGTGATAAATTTGATTCATTGCCATGTTCTATAAATACCACTTCTTTTCCACCCGCAATATTTCGAACCTCTTTAAATTTTTTATTTGGGAACATTTGATTAAATGCATTTGTGAACCTATCTAACCTTGGATGAAGCTTTGTCTCATCAAAAATTTTATGTTGTTGAGCCCAAGTGCTATAGTCGATAGCGTCAGAATTTACCATATCTACAAAAAGTTGAGCTATCTCAGTTGCAAGATTTTGGCTAGAGCGTAAGCTAGAACCATTATGCGCATCAATTTCTTTAGCTGTTACGTACGTAATCTGTTGTGGTGTATAGTTTATTTCAATATCAGAAAATATCATACTGGTTGCTTTAATTGTTTCATTAATTGCAAATAGGTGACCATGAACTTTTTTAGTTTCCCCACTCATGTTTTTAAAATAAATTTCAACTTGATTCCAACTACTTACAATATTATAATCTATTGAAATATATAGTCTATTATCTTGAATGGTAGTATCAAATAAAGGTTTGAATTGATCAATTTTACTAAAGCCTTGAATATCTTCATTTGTAAACTCAATTTCCACATGTCTTTTTTCATTTCTTTGGTTATTATCTAAATTAAATCTTGAATGCGAAAATATTAAGTTTAATAACTGTGATTTGCCACAACCATTTTCGCCAGCAATAATAATGGTATCAACACTCTGACCATTATTCGTAAAATCAATCTCAAGACTTCCAAAAAAAGGATGATTTTTTAGTTTCAATTTTCTAATTTTCACATATTCTCCAAATTAATTAATTTGATATCAAGCGTGTTTTTATTTTTCTGCTTGTGCAGCAAAAACTAAATAAGTGTTTGCCAAGTGGTTGTAAAGTTTATATTTTAACATAAGCCTACTAATGAAATGGACAATAAAAAAGCCTGACTAAATACCAAGTCAGACTTTTTTATAACGGATAAAATCCGCGTTATTTTGCTGGCGATTCTACCGAGCGCAATTCATAAATATTATACAGCGCGGTACGTTCCAGCCAGCCGTTAAAGTCGAGTTTAAATATCCATGACGGGCAATCCGAGAAAATCCGTTTGCCATCCGGCGCGCCATATTTTACGGTTTCCTGACAGGTGAGGGCAATTAGACAATTTTCATTGGCTTTGCAATCAACTTTGGTAGGATTATCAATCGGCACCGGACGTAAATTTGGATGTTTATAGAAATCCAGAATATTGCCGCCCTCGGTAATATAATTAAACGCGGTTGGTTGATAATAACGCTTGTACATCAATTCATTAATCCGAATCTGCATTGCCGAGGGGACAAACATTACCACCAATACTAAAAAGCAGTTGAAGCGCCACGCAATCTTATTGGCTTTGAGCATTTTGCGCCCGCACACCCAGCCGTATTTATCTTTGAGAATTTGTAAAGAATCAAGGATTACCAACGGCATAAAGCTGAGTAGGGGGGTCAAAAAGCGCAATTCTTTATGTCCGACCAATAAATGCCCGATGATAAACGGTGCCATTACCCAACTAATCACGTGTTTGCGGCGCATCACAATAAAATACAGGCTTGCCGGAACATAAAGTAATCCATACGGTACAAGCCCTTCAATCGACAGATACATATACCATGGATCGACGCTGAAACTATCGGCTTTGCCTTGTAGAATATTGGCGGCAAAATAGCGCCACGGGGTTAGCACCCAATCACCATAAAACCAGTGATCAATACTTAGACCGGCGCCAATGGCCAGTATAATTCCGCCGATAATAATCAGCCAGTTGGCAAAATTCAGCCGACGAATAAATAGCAGCCACGCCATTAAGCCAACCAGCATAAAGCCTACCTGATAACGGGTGACAAATGCAAAGCCGAGCAGAAAACCGATTACTAAATAGCCAAGGGCATTACGGCGGAATTTGGGCCAAAATAATAGGCATAGACCAATCACAAATAATTTGGCAGAAATATTTTCCGATGAGTAACGAATGCCGTTAAATACCGCCAGCCAGGTAAATAACGACAATAAAATAAACCAGCGTTGTTTGTTGAGGGTTTTTAGTTCACACTTAAAGGTATCAATAAATAGCAACACCGCCACCAGCGACAAGGCTCCAGAAAAAGCGCGCGTCAGAAAGGTCACAAAAAACGGATTGGGGGTATTGATCAGGGCAATCAGTTTATATAAGCCAACCACGATCCATGCCTGAAATGCCGGGCGAATCTGATCGTAAAATTCCCAAGTTAGGCCATGTGGTGAATTGAGCTGGAGCTTATAGGCGGCAAATTCCAGAATTTGATAATATTCATCGGGATGGAGGTGTCCCAATGAAAAATAAGCCGTGATCAGATAGATTATCACGGCGATACTTAATAGTTTGGTGGTAATTTTCATTATACTCTTGGTCTTTCAAGCTTGGAGATTGTCATCCGTTAAAAAATGTTCCTCAGGTACTTCGCTGTACACCTCGGCAGACTATTTATGTGCTCTTTGCGTCCAAGGTTGAAATACTTTGAGTAGGTTATAATTTAGTCGCGAAATAGTTTTTTCATCTTTTTCTTGATGAAATTCTTTTTGAGTGCCGATAAATAATCGACAAAAACTTTACCATCAAGGTGGTCATTTTCGTGTTGGATACAAATAGCCTGTAATCCCTCACAGGTTAGACTATGCGGGTTACCATCAAGATCCTGATAATCAACGGTAATTTTTTCGGCACGGGTTACTGGCTCAAATACTCCGGGGACCGATAAACAGCCCTCATCACCTTTAACTTCGCCGCTTTTATTGCTGATGACTGGATTGATAAACACCGTTAATTGGCTGGGTTGACCTTCCTTGGCAAGATCGGTAATAAAAAGTCTTTTTTGGACATTTACCTGCGTTGCCGCCAGTCCGATTCCATTATGATCATACATGGTTTCAGTCATGTCGGCGACCAATTGTTTAAGTTCGGCGTCAAATTTTTCTACCGCTACTGCTTTAAGATGCAGGCGCTCATCCGGGTAATGAAGAATGTTTAATAATGCCATAAATGTGAAAAAACCTTAACAAAAAAATTCTGAGTAATATAATATATTAACTTACGAGTGCACTATTCTAGCAAGAAAGTATTAGCAATGCTAAAAAAAATAATTGGCTTGGTTACGGTTTTATTAATTTATTCAATAGGCTATGCAATTGCCGACACCACCACCAATCAGGTGGTAATTGTCAATAACCGGGTTGAAACGATCTCAAACCCGCTTATCAGTGCCAATAATAATGGTGTTTTAGCTCAATATGTGCGTAAAAATGCGCCATCCGACTATACTGTGAAAAAAAATGACACAGTCTTGAAGATTGCCAGCATGTATTTAACCAAGAGCGGGTTGTGGCCGCAGTTGCTTGGTGTACGGTCATTAAAGGATACCCGACTTTATGTTGGTGATAAATTGCATCTCCTGACTTTAGATGGCAACAAGGTGTTAGTGGTTGATCATCTATTACCCGCAAATGCCCGCGAATATGAAAAACTTACTCCGGAGGTTCGCGAAACTACCAATGCTGAATTACCACCTATTTCAACTAAAAAGCTTGAAAATTTATTTATGCACCCAAGCATGATGCCTCCGGGCGTATATGAGTCATTGCCGAAAGTTATTGGCGGCAGCAATCCCGGCGAAATGTATTACACTACCGGTAGTACAGTTTATGTTAAAGGCTATGACGGGCAAACCGGTGATCGGGTTACCATTTATAGTAAGTTTCGCCAGATTATTGATCCCGATAGCAAGGAAAATTTGGGCAATGAAGTTCGTTATGATGGCGATGGTATCGTTACTCAGGTTGGACCAATTTCAATTATAACGATTAATTCTTCGGTTAATGAAATAACCGATTTGGATCGGATTAGTGTCCAGCGAGATCAGATTGTTCCGGACATTATTCCGCATCTGTCATCGCAGATTATCACTGGAAAAATTGTTGGGATGTATGAAACTTTAACCTCAACAGCCGAAGATAATTCGGTGATTATTAATCGTGGTAGTCGCGATGGTGTTGAGGTTGGGCAAGTTTATGACATTACCGATACCCATAAAATTATTGATCCCGATTCCAACCCGGATAAGCCGCACTATTTGGTGATGCCGCCACAAACAATTGGTGAGCTCTTAATTTATAAAGTATATGATAAGGTTGCCTTTGGAGTAATTACCGATTCCAGTGCGCCGATTCTTTTGTATTCGGTTGTGCAAAGTCAGTAATTATGTTAGAAACCCAATTAGCCCAATATTTACAACTAACTTTTACTCCCGGAGTGGGGGTGGTAACGTTTCTGCGCCTGTTGCAGCAGTTTGGCGATGTTGCCAATGTTTATGCGGCTGGACAAACTGAAGTGGCTAAAATGGTTGGAAAAGGGGTTGCTGGCAGTATTTTTAGTGACAATGCCTTGCCGGAAGTTGAAAAAACCTTGAAGTGGCTTAGTTCTGCACCGCAACGATTTTTGCTAACACTGGTTGATGATGAGTACCCTGCCGAGTTAGCCGAAATTGCCATGCCCCCGACGGTATTATTTATGGAGGGGCAGCGCGAATTACTCTCCGGACGTAAAGTGGCGATGGTTGGCAGCCGTCATCCAACCCAGCAAGGCATCCAAAATGCCTTAGCGTTTGGTGGTGAATTAGCTGCGGCCGGTGTTACCGTGGTTAGCGGTTTGGCGGCCGGAATTGACCGTTATTCCCATGAGGGCGCGTTGACGGTTAGTGGTGGTCGAACCATTGCGGTGATTGGTACTGGGATTGATTTGGTTTATCCGGCCTCCAATCGTGAGTTATTTCAGCGGATTCGTCATGAAGGACTACTGATTAGCGAGTATCCATTGGCAACACCCGCCTTGGCAAATAATTTTCCCCGCCGGAATCGGATTATCGTTGGTTTATCACAAGCGTGTTTGGTTGTTGAGTCGGCAATTGATGGCGGTTCAATGATTAGTGCTGATTTTGCGCTGGAAATGGGACGGGATGTTTTGGCAATTCCCGGCTCAATTCACAATCCAATGGCACGCGGTTGTCATAAGTTAATTAAGCAAGGTGCCAAACTTTGCGAAACAGTTAGTGATGTTTTGGAAGAATTAGCACAATCGGCACAAAAAAACATAAATCTTTCAGCAGTAACCGAAAAAGAGGATATAATCTTGTCCGCTATGGGCTTTGACCCGGTATCTCTGGATCTGCTTTGTGCCAGACTGAATTTGGACTTTGGCGAGATGTGCGGCAAATTGCTGGAATATGAGCTGGAAGGTAAAATTGTCAGTTGTGGAGGAGGGCGATATCAACGTGTTTTCAAATAAATCAAAATTTTTTGTGATGTATTATTGTGATTGAATTAATTCAGTTTATTTTTGCAACTGCGCGTGATCAGCATTTTTATGCTAACCGCGAAGGTGTGGTACGGGAGTTAACGGTTGATTGCCAGTTTAATCCCGAGGAGGTTTCACGGATGTTGGAGTGGTTTGAGCCGATTATTCATAATCGCTATAACCTGCATCTGGAGCGGAATTCATTACGTCAATTGACCGCGTGGGAAGAGCGCGCGATTCCGCGGGAGATCGTTGAACAAATTTATGCCGGAGTGGATGATAATTCCATTAGCATTGATGAGCGGGAAATATTGCTTGATCGCCTGACTGAACTGGCCTTGAGTTATCCGGTCGATGCAAGCGATCTCGAACCGATTTTTGAAGGTTTGTTATTTCATTTGCAGAATTATTATTGTGATAGTCGTGGTTTAAATATTCCGGAATCCGCATTTTATGTTCCGGTCAATAATACCACCGTCCACTAGCGACCACGGTATTTTTACACTCTTTATTAGTTATTTTTGCGCCAATGCAAACTCGGTAGTTGTTGATAACTGAGTACTTGGCGCCGTCTTCAATTTGCTTGAAAGTGACATATGGCATCTAAATTATTAATTGTTGAATCACCGGCGAAAGCCAAAACAATCGGGAAATATTTATCCGGTGAGTTTAAGGTTTTGGCCTCATTTGGTCATGTGCGGGATTTACCCAAGAAAAACGGCTCGATTGATGTCAATAATGACTTTATTCCCAAATATCAGTTAATTGCCAAAAATAAAAAGCATGTTGATGAAATTTTAGCGGCAGCCAAAGGTGCCAAAGATATCTATCTGGCAAGCGATCAGGACCGCGAGGGAGAGGCAATCGCCTGGCATATTCAGGAAATTTTAAAAGAGCATAATTTGACTGCCGGACATAATCTGGCGCGGGTGACTTTCAATGAAATTACCAAACCAGCGATTGTTGAAGCCGTTGCGCATCCACGGCTAATTGATGATAATTTGGTTGCGGCACAGCAAGCGCGGTTAACTCTGGATTATTTAATCGGTTTTAATGTTTCGCCATTGTTGTGGCGCAAGATTAAACCCGGGTTATCTGCCGGGCGGGTGCAATCGCCGGCGCTGCGGTTGATTTGTGAACGTGAAGAAGAAATCAAGCGTTTTGTTCCCGAAGATTATTTTCTGGTTCATCTGTTTAGCCATAAAGGTAAAACCAAATTCCGTGCCAAATTGATTGAGCATCAGGGGCGTAAAATTGAAACCCGTACCATCGGCAAACAAGAAGAAGCGGAAAGTATTATTCGTGAATTGGCTGGAATTAATGACGCGCTGATTGTTAAAGTTAGTAAAAAACAGAAAAAGAAAAATCCATCGGCACCGTTTATAACGTCATCGCTACAAATTGAAGCTTCCCGCCAGTTAGGTTTTAGTACCGACCGGACGATGAGAGTGGCGCAAAGTCTTTATGAAGGGATTACCCTCAATAATGAAACCGTCGGGATGATTACCTATATGCGTACCGATTCGGTACAATTGTCGTCATTGGCTATTGATGAAATTCGCGACTATATCGGTGCTAATTTTAGCGAACGCTATTTGCCGGCCAAAGCCAATGTCTATGTCAGTAAATCCAAAAATGCCCAGGAAGCTCATGAAGCGATTCGCCCAACCTCAATTCTTCGTACTCCGGAGCAGGTGCGCAAATTTTTAACTGCCGATCAGTTTAAATTATATGAATTAATCTGGAAACGAACATTGGCATCGCAAGTTGCTGCGGCACTATTGGATACTACGGCGGTAGATATTAAACTCGGCGAATGCATCTTTCGCGCCAATGGGGTAATGGTAAATTTTGATGGATTTATGAAGGTTTATCAGGAAGTAATTGAAGATTCGGTTAATGAAGACGAAGAGGCGCGCTTGCCGGATTTGGTTGAAAATGAACAAGTTCCGGTTGATAATCTGGAATTTAGCGCCCATCAAACCGAACCCAAGCCGCGTTATAGCGAAGCTTCATTGGTTAAGGCCTTGGAGGAGCTGGGGATTGGTCGTCCATCAACTTATGCCTCAATTATTGCGACTTTGAAAAAACGTGAATATGTCATAATGGATAAAAAGCGTTTTGTTCCCACCGAGGTTGGCAGTATCGTTAGCCAATTTCTCACTAAGCATTTAACCAAATATGTTGATTTGCAATTTACCGCCAACTTGGAAGATACGTTGGATAATATAGCAGTCGGCAAACAAGCTAAATTACCGGTACTGCAGCAGTTTTGGGATGAATTGCATACCTTGGTTACCGAGAAACAAAATATTTCAAAAATGGAATTAACCAGCGAGCAATTGGAAGAAAACTGTCCACAATGCGGTAAGCCGTTAATTTCCCGTTTTGGCAAATATGGACGCTTTATTGGTTGTTCCGGCTATCCGGAATGCAACTATATGCGCAAGGTTGACCGCGACGGTAATAGTGAGGTGGTAGCGCCGCCGGAAGAAATTCCAGATCGGGTCTGTCCTAAAGACGGTGGCAAATTATTAATTCGCAATGGTAAATTCGGTAAATTTATTTCCTGTGCCAATTATCCGAAATGCAAGCATATTGAAAGTATTGATACTCCCGAAACTGAGCATGCGGTGACTTGCCCTGAATGCGGTAAGGGTAAAATTATCGCGAAAAAAGGTCGGTTTGGCTTATTTTATTCATGTAATAATTATCCGGATTGTAAGACGATTTTTAAATATGAACCAATTGCCAAAACCTGTCCCGAATGCAGTTATCCGGTAATGATGACGCATACTACTAAAACCAAAGGTACCTGTCATATTTGTCCCAAATGTCAGCATCGGGTTCAAGTTGGCGAGTGATTTTCGGTTTGTTGTTGGCAGCCTTCCTGTTTTTGGAAGGCTTTTGTATTTAATGGATTGGCAGTAGGGCAAGTAAATTATGGTGATTTTTGAGTAGATTAGTCAAAAATTATTGAAGTTGTATTTTTAAAGGTTGGTAGTCATGAAAGTAGGATTTCTAATTTATCCGCGGATGCAGTTGATGGATTTAGTTGGCCCGCTGGAGGTGTTTGAGATGTGGAGGCACTTGAATCCGCAACTGGAAAATTATCTGATTGCGGAAAATAGTGAGCGGATTCCTTGTGGAGTTGGCGTTGAACTGGAGCCACACTTTACGTTTATGAATGCGCCGGATTTAGATCTGTTAATTGTCCCCGGTGGCTATGGACGCTTGGAGCAAGTAACTAATCCGTCAGTAATTAAATTTATTCAACGCCAAGCTCGTTGTTGCCAAAAAATTGCCGCAGTTTGTACTGGAGCATTTTTGTTGCAGGCGGCGGGAATTTTAATTGATAAAGCGGTGACGACCTATTGGCGGGCGCTTCCCGAATTGGCGCTGGATTCAAGTTTGACGATAGCCGAAGAGCGGATTGTTCGTTCTGGTAAAATTTGGAGTAGCGGTGGAGTGTCTAGTGGAATTGACTTAGCATTGGCATTAATTGCCGATCTAGCTGGTAGTCAGGTGGCAGGTAAGGTTCAGCTAATGTTTGAATATTTCCCATCGCAACAAGTTTATGATGTGAGTCCAGATTTAAACGACTTGCCGGATTATCCACATGAGGCAGAGGGGGAAGAGCGCCGGCTACCACGTTATATTCAGGAATATTTACAGTCACAGTAGTTTCATTACTGAAAGAGGTTTGATGATGCGTAAGAATTATTTTTTAGCGATTGCTTTTTTGATGTCGCTAGCCAGTGTGTTATGGTTATTTAGTGATTTCCTAAAAGGCGCATTGGTGGCATGGCTGCTGGTCATGGTTTCACAAAGTTTTGCCATTCGTTTGGAGAATCGGCTACTTGATTCACGTTACAAAATACTGGTGCAACGCCGCGAGATAATTTCGGCGGCGATTTTGACGCTTGGTTTATTGTTGGTGCTATTGGTGCCGCTGATTTATTTAACCAGTTATGCGTTTTCAAGTTTTAATTACCAAAAAATTCTACTATTGAAATCCAATCTAATTAGCTATATTGCGTCGCTTAGTTGGTTGTCTGTTACGATAAAAGCCAAAATAACGGCTGGATTGGCAAGCCTTGATGAAATGGTGAGAGATGGGCAACATTTAAAGCAGTTATTGTCATTATTACAAAGTTATTTGGCAAACCTTGGTAAGGGAGCATTTAATCTTGGTTTAGTCGTGGTAATGTTTTTTCTGTTTCATTGGTATCGTCGTAACATCATTAGTTTTTTTGTCAAAATTATTCCGTTAGAGTTAGCGCAGCAACGGAGTGTGTATAGGAATGTCAGTGGGACGTTAAGTATCGTATTTTTAACCATTTTTGCAGTTGCGGTGGCACAAGGGGTTGCATTTGGGGTATTGATGCTATTTTTTAAACATAATCCGCTGCTGCTTGGATTTTTTATTGCGATTAGTTCGGTGGTGCCGGTTTTTGGTACTGCTTTGATTTGGGTGCCGCTGGCAATCAGCGAAGTTGCGCAGGGAAATCTTATCGGTGGGCTAATTATTGCTGGCTATGGCAGTTTTGTGTTATCCTTTTTAATTGATAATTTTGTCCGGTTGTTTTTTCTCAATCGAATATCCAAGGTGGTTCAGGTTGACTATAAAATTAATGAGTTGCTATTATTCTTCAGTATTGCGGCTGGAATTGCGGTTGCTGGCTTCTGGGGCGTCCTTATCGGTCCGGCATTAATTGCGTTGTTTATTGCCTTATCTAATGCGCTTGCTAAGTAAGTTTATGTGTGCGGCTGCGTATAAAAAATCAGTATAGTACACGAAAAAGTTAATAACTGATATTACGCATATATCTATGCTCTAGTGCCAACTTATTAAATTTGACGATTTTACACGCTGATTGCTAATGTAAAATCAGCGAGCCATGAGGATAAATACAATAACCTGGCGCTAAAGTTTTTATCATTTATAACCGCTGGTAACGATAAAACAATATATTGTTTTATGTGCTGGCTAAAAATATATAATTTATTTTGTTTGATTACTTCGTTGGTTTTCAGCTTGTTATGCTTGATAAGTTATTGGCGGCAACCATTGAGTGAATAAATTTTTGATAAATTTCTTGACTTCGCCATAGGCTTTCAAATATAATGACTACCTCATCAAAGGAGAGGTTACCCAAGCGGCCAACGGGTCCGGACTGTAAATCCGGCGGTTTTACCTTCGCAGGTTCGAATCC
>CAZATM010000061.1:0-61810 GCA_964488065.1 uncultured Neisseria sp. | reverse complement strand
TCAAACGATTTTTTGGCTTGATTCATTTGTTTTTCAAGTGCTTCTTTGGTCATTTGCGTCGCCCGTAGGGTATCTTCGGCATATAAAACATCAAAATACGCTTGTGACACTGTAACCATTAATTGCTGTTCGGCATTTTTTAATTGTAAATCACCTACTTCAGCCGCATATTGCCCTTTGGTAAAACCGGAATATTTACTCCAATCAAAAATAACCTGTTGCAATTGCGCCTGGTAAACCGGCTGATGATAAAAAGCCGACATTCCGCCTTGATCAAAATAATTTTCATTCATTGACGCACTACCAGATATCTGTGGCAATAATTGAGCACGGGCAATATTTTTTTGCTCTTGAGTCGCACTAGTGCTGGCGATCTGTTTCAAATAATCTGCATTATAAGTAAGCGCTTGTTGATATGCATAAGCCAAATCAAAAGCATAGCTGGAACTAATACCCAAGGTTCCACACAATAAAAAATAAATTTTTCTCATGATTTATGCTACCTCTTCCTCTGGCTTTTGCACCTTAAATACCCACGCATACAATGCTGGCATAAAAATCAATGTTAGTAATGTTGCAATGAATAATCCGCCCATCATGGCAACCGCCATTGGTCCCCAGAAGGCACTTCGCACCAATGGGATCATCCCTAAAATTGCGGCGGCAGCAGTTAGCATAATTGGTCTAAACCGCCGTAGTACTGACATTTGAATTGCTTCATATGCCGATTCTCCACCTTTAATATCACTTTCAATCTGATCAATTAAAATTACCGAATTGCGCATAATAATTCCCGCTAATGCGATAACACCAAGCATTGCCACAAATCCATACGGAGCATGGAATAAAATCAAGGCAAGAGTTACACCAATCATTCCCAACGGCGCAGTTGCAACTACCAACATACTGCGTTTAAAACTGTTTAATTGCAGCATCAATAAGGTGAAAATAATCAAGAACATCACCGGATACAGCTTGGCAATCGGTTTACTAGCTTTACCGGAAGACTCTGTACTACCGCCGACTTCAATATGGTAGCCAAGCGGCAAAGTTTTTTCCAGCTTTTTCAATTCTGGGGCAATTTTATTGGTAATATCGTTACCCTGAGCACCATCCACAACATCGGCTCGGACGGTAATCGTTGGTACACGACTACGCCGATATTCCAAGCTTGGTTCGGTAATAAATGAAGCTTTGGCAATTTGCCCAACCGGAACGAATGCACCGCTGGCGGTTTGAATCATTAGGTTATTTAAATTACTTACCTGATTACGTTCATTTTTATCCAATTTACCAACCACAGGAATAGTCTCATCGCGCTCAAAATAATAGGTCATGGTTGAACCGGACAGCAAGGTATTAAGTTGCTGTTCCAAACCGCTGGAAGACAACCCGATTTGCTGAGCTTTGCTTTGATTCACCTCCAAACGCAATGATTTCAAATCATCACCCCAGTTGTCATTAACATTAGCCGTATTCGGATTTGCCCGGATAATACTTTCAACCTGATCAGCAATTTTTAACAACTGGTGTCCATCGGTACCGGAAATCCGGAATTGAATTGGATAACCAACTGGCGGACCAAGCTCAAGACGTTTAACCCGGCTACGAATATCTGGATACTGGGTTTTAAGAATTTTATCCAAATTATCAATCACCACTTCCCGCTCTTTATCACCTTTGGTCATGATTAGTAATTGGGCAAAGTTAGTATTTTCTTGCTGTACATCCAGAGTTAGAATAAACCGTGGCGCACCGACACCGATAAAAGTAGTTACCGCCTCAACGCCACTTTCTTTCATTACCAGCTTCTCAAAACTGGAAGCCTGTGACTCGGTGTTGTAAATTGATGAGGAATACGGCAACCATAAATCAACCAGCACTTCTGGGCGATCTGATGCTGGGAAGAATTGCTGGGAAACAAAGAGTTTAAATAAAACTAGCGATAGCGCAAAAATTCCAACCGTAGATAAAACGACAGTCTTTTTATACTCAACCACAACCTGTAGGAATTTTTTGAATTTATGATAAAATGGTTTATCAAAAACATTACCATGTTGCTGTAAACCAATTTGGCGATATTTTTCGGCAGGCAAGAGATGGTAACCCAAATATGGTGTAAAAATAACCGCCACAAACCATGATACCACCAAAGAAATCCCGACTACCGCAAATAATGAAAATACATATTCACCAGTGGTGGAATCATTCAAACCAACCGGCAAAAATCCTGCAACCGTAATCAATGTACCGGATAGCATTGGAAAGGCAGTAGAAGTATAAGCAAATGTCGCTGCTTTAAACTTATCAAAACCTTCTTCCATTTTCATCACCATCATTTCAACGGCAATAATGGCATCATCGACCAAGAGCCCAAGAGCAATAATCAACGCCCCCAAGGAAATTCGCTGGAGATCAATCCCCATTAGCAACATCACCAAAAAGGTCACTGACAGTACCAACGGTATTGAAATTGCCACCACAATCCCAGTGCGCCAGCCCAAGCTGATAAAACTAACCGCCAACACAATTATCACGGCTTCAACCAAGCTGTGGACAAATTCATGCACCGACTTGGTAACTACTTCCGGTTGATTGCTAACCACATACTCGGTAACCCCAACCGGCAATTTTTTCTTGATCTGAGTGTATTTAGCATCAATTAACTCGCCAGTACCGACCACATCGACGTTGTCTTTAGGAACTATCCCTAATAAAATCACCTGATGTCCGTTATAATGAACTTTGGAAGTAAATGGGTCATCAAATTGGCGTTTAACATCAGCAACATCACCAAGGCGGAAAATCTTGCCATTAACTGCAATTGGCAAACTCCTGACTTGATCAAGATTTTCAAAATTACCGGTTACCCGAACCGGAATTTCATCACCTTTAGTAACAAAGCTACCTGCAGCATTAACAGCATTTTGATTTTGAATAGCCGATAAAACTTGGTTTAAGCTAACCCCTAAAGTTGCCAACTTACTGCTCGAAATATTAACTGAAATCTGTTCTTTTTGAGTACCGATTAGATCTACTTTTTTAATGCCGTCAATGGTAAGGATTTCGCGCTTGACATCTTCCATGATTCGCCGCAGTTCTTCATAATTATAACCATCGGCTTGAAAGGCATAAATGTTACTATAAGTATCACCAAACTCATCGTTGTAAAACGGACCAACAACTCCCGGCGGTAGAGTTGCACTAATATCCGAAATTTTCTTACGTACCTGATACCATGAATCGCTAACGGCTTGTCCTCGGACGGTATCACCCAATTCCACGGTAATAATTGCCGACCCTGGACGAATTTGTGAGGAGGTATTATCCAATGTCGAGAGTTCAAGTAATTTTTTCTCAATTTTATCAACTACTTGATCTTCCGTCTGCTGTTCGGTTGCACCTGGCCATGATATAGTGATTACCATTGATTTAATAGTAAAGTTGGGGTCTTCACGTTGGTTTAAATTACTATAGGCATAAAACCCGGCAACAAATAATAAGATCAAAAAATATTTGACCAGCGGTTGATTTTTCAACGCCCATTCAGATAGATTCATGTTTTTCAGAGACATAGCTTCACTAACCCCAGCAAGTAGTAGACATAAAGCATATATTATACCAGATATTAACCAGCGACAACATAAAGGCGTATAATCCGTCTCAAGCGGTATTTTCAGGGTGCAATAACTAAGAAAACAAAAACAAAATTTGAGCTTGACATAGTAATTGTGATACAATCATCGGGTGTGTCTCAATTTATACACAACTTTGTAACTCCTCTCGTTACAAGCATTTTATAAATCAAGGAAAATCATAGATGGCTAATACAGCTCAAGCTAGAAAACGCGCTCGTCAATCAGTTGCTCGTCGTAATCATAATTTCGCGTTGCGTACTGAATTCAGAACTGCAATTAAAAAAGTTTTAAAAGCAATTCAAGGTGGTGATAAAGAAGTTGCGAAGGCAGAATTTATCAATACTCAGTCTACTCTTGATAGAATTGCCCGTAAAGGCATTTTCCACAAGAATAAGGCTGCGCGTCATAAAAGCAAATTGTCAGCTAAAATTAAAGCTATGGCTTAATTGAATAAAAACCGGGTTTCATACCTGGTTTTTTATTGTTAAAATCAATCAGTTATAACTTTGGAATCTCCAACATAATATTTTTAAGTTATTAATATTGAGCGTTCATTATGAGTGATTGCCAATAAATCCTCGCCAAAGCGTTCCAGCTTAACTTGGCCAATCCCGTAGATATCTTTCAACTCACCGCGGTTTTCCGGCTTAATGTTGACCAATTCATACAAACTTTTATCTGATAAAATTGCATGATGAGAAACCTTATGACGAATCGCCATCATATGCCGCCAATTTAGCAAATTATGATAAATTCGTTCTTCATGTTCAGTCCGTAACCAAACATTATTAACCATTGCCAGTTCGGCTCGTCGTTGTGGACGCAATAATACCTGTTTGATTCCGCGCAATACCGGCAAGGAATTGGCATTGAGCTTGATTGCGCCGTTATTAAAATCAATATCCAGTAAATTTTGACTGTATAATTGGCGGACGGTACGGCGAAGTTCTTTAATACTCAATTCACTGGCAATGCCAAAAGTTGACAAACGATGATGTTCCCAAATCTGGACACTGCTGCTGGCTTTGCCCTTCATAACATCAATAATATGTCCCAATGAAAATTTTTGTTGCAAACGATAGACGGTTGACAGAATTTTTTGCGCCAATACCGAGCCATCCTGCAATTGTTCCTGACTGATACAAATATCACAATGACCGCAAGGGTCACAATCCTCGCCCAGAGAATTTAGCAATTGCTGCCGGCGGCAGGTAATACTATCGCAGTAGGCAATAATTTTTTTGAGCTTATCCAATTCATAACGCTTTTTAAGCTCGCTGACTTCGCTTTGCAAAACCATCTGCGATAATTCATAAATTTCTTTAAAACCAAAATTAACCATGCTAAACGCCGCCATCCCATCCCGCCCGGCACGCCCGGACTCTTGATAAAAATGCTCAATACTGCGTGGCATTTCAAAATGATAAACATAGCGCACATCCGGCTTATCAATTCCCAAACCAAATGCCACCGTTGCGACCATTACCCGATTGGAGCTTTGCAGAAATAAATTTTGCTGCTCGATTCTGGTTGCATTTTCAAGACCGGCATGATACTTAAAAGCTGATATTCCGGAACAGTTAAGAAATTCATGAATTTCATCAACCTTACGGCGGGAATTACAATAGATTATTCCGGATTGGTGGGCATGTTGAGCTATAAATCCCAATAATTGATTTTTGCCGTTGCTTTTTTCGGTGGTTTGATAAAACAGATTACTGCGATTAAACGAAGTGCTGAAGATCGGCTGATTTTTCAATTCTAGGAAATGGAGAATATCAACTTTGGTGTAATAATCGGCGGTAGCGGTTAGTGCCAAGCGGGGAACTCGTGGAAATATTTTGGCTAGTATTGCCAACTTTTGATATTCAGGACGAAAATCATGCCCCCAATGTGAAACACAGTGCGCTTCATCAACCGCAATCAGGTTGATTTTAAATTGCCGAATAAAATTTAAAAACCATTCATTAACCAGACGCTCCGGGGTAAGATAAACTAATTTTACCTGCTGAGTGCGGATTTTGTGCAGCGCCTCTTGCTGGCTCTGCTCATCAAGAATTGATGAAAGATAGACTGCCGAAACCCCTAGTTCGCTAAGCGATGCTACCTGATCCTGCATGAGTGCAATTAGCGGACACACCACCAGGGTAATTCCATCCATCACCAGCGCCGGAATTTGATAGCATAAAGATTTACCGCCACCTGTTGGCATAAGCGCCAGGCAACTACCACCCGCTAGAACGTGGGTAATTACCTGCTGTTGCTGTCCCTGAAAAGTAGAATAGCCAAAAACTTGTTTTAAAATACTTTCCGGAGAAGATAATTCTGACATATTAATTTAGATTACTTGCAACCAATTTCTGAAAATGAATAATCTTAGGTTGCAAAGCAGTGGTTAACGCGGGAGTCAACAAGTCGGCAGCAGTGTAGCGATTAAGACTGGCATAAAATGCAGCTTGTGCCTCACCTAAAATACCCCGCAAAAAGCAACAGCTACCGATCATACATTCCTGACAATTAAGTAATTCCCGCTTGGTTTCGAGAGTCAATACAATATCACCCAAGCGAATAGTATCACTAACCGGATTATAGCGTAAGCCACCGTAGCGTCCACGAACCGAAAGTATCCACTGCTGGCGAACCATAAAATTCAATACTTTGACCAAATGATTTCTTGGCAGACTAAAAGCTTCCGCCAACTCATTAATCGTTGTTAATCGCTCGCTTTGCTTGAGATAAATCAGTGATTTCAAAGCGATGTCAGTAAATATATTCAGTTGCATAATGACACTTCTTGTCAAAAATCTTGATTAATTAACCTTGCGCATAGGATTTATGACGCAAATAATGGTCGATTACTACTAATGCTGCCATCGCTTCAACTACCGGCACGGCACGCGGCAAGACACATGGATCATGCCGTCCATGGGCAGTTAATTGTACTTCATTATAATCAACATCCAAGGTTTGTTGAGGCTTACTAATGGTTGAAACCGGCTTGAAAGCTACCCGGAAATAAATATCTTCGCCGGAAGATATTCCACCCAGCACACCACCGGCATGATTGGTTTGAGTACGGATTTCACCCTCATTCAAAATAAACGGATCATTATGTACCGAGCCACGTAATTCAACACCGGCAAAGCCGGAACCAATTTCAAAACCCTTGGTAGCATTAATTGAAAGCATCGCTTTGGCCAAATCGGCAGATAAGCGATCAAAAACCGGCTCGCCCAAACCAACCGGTACATGACGAATAACACACTTAACCACCCCACCAATTGAATCGCCATCGGCAAGAACTTGTTCAATTAGATTAATCATCTCTGTCGCCATTTGCGGATCCGGACATCGCGCAATATTGCTTTCAACCATTGCCATGGTTACAGTATCTTGATTAACAGCAGCTTTAAGCGAACCAACCTGTTCCACATAAGCCAGGATTTCAATTCCTAATTCCTGCTGTAAATATTTTTTGGCAATTGCACCGGCAGCCACTCGTGCTAACGTTTCACGGGCACTAGCTCGCCCACTGCCACGATAGTCACGTAAACCATATTTCATTAAATACGTAAAATCGGCATGCGATGGTCGAAAAACATCTTTTAAGTGATTATAATCTTCTGAGCGTTGGTCTTTATTATATGCCAGTAATAAAATTGGTGTTCCAGTAGTTTTGCCATTAAAAATACCTGACAGCACGTGAATGGTATCTTCTTCTTTGCGTGGCGTGGTAATAGCACTTTGTCCCGGTTTACGCCGGTCTAGCTCATATTGAATTTCTTCAAGCGTAATTTCCAATCCCGGCGGACAGCCATCAATTATAACCCCCACCGCACCACCATGCGATTCACCACAGGTAGTAATTTTAAAATTTTGACCAAAACTATTTCCTGACATCTTATTTAAACCCCTGTTTATTTGGCTAATGTTTTAATGAAATTGGCAAGTGCTGCCACACCACCAGTTAAATCCTCTTCATCGGCAGCAAAAGAGAAGCGCAGATAGCCCGGCTGACCAAAACCACTGCCGGGGACAGTTGCGACATTAGCTTCTTCTAGTGCTCTAAAGCATAATTCTTCATCACTAATCCCCGCAGGTACTCCCAATTTCGCCAAAGAGACAAAGCTATAGAGGGTTGCTTTGGGTTGCGGTAACTCAATTCCAAAATATTCTTTAACTGCAGCAATGAAAACATCACGGCGGTGTTTCATACTGGCATTAACCCATCCCATAATTTCATCAGCATGTTTGAAAGCCGCGATTGCGCCATGTTGACAAACCAAGGAAACACCAGTGGTGCTTTGTGAAGTTAGCGAGGTTAACGCTTCAATTAATTCGCTTTTGGCAAACAAGAAACCTACCCGCCAACCAGTCATGGCAAATGATTTTGAGGCACTCTGAATTACAATTACATTGTCTTTATATTCCGGGAATGAAGCACACGAAACATATTCATCGCCATTGTAGACCAAACCGCTATATACTTCATCGCTGATTATCCAGATCCCTAATTCTTCGGCAACTGCCAAAATTGCGGCAATCTCCTCGCGGGTATAGATAATTCCAGTTGGATTAACCCCATTATTCAAAAACAATAATTTACAGTTGCTTTGATAGGCCGCACGAATCATTTGCGGAGTGATTTTCCACTCACCATCTTCAGTGGTATTAACCACAATAGCTTTACCGGTCATAATTTTGGTAATTGCCGGGTATGATACCCAATACGGAGCCGGCACCATTACCGCTAATTCTTCCTGCGGATTGGTTTTAAGCGGCGAATTAGCACCTAACAAATACTGCAGCAGCAAGTAAATACCGTATTTACCACCAGTAGTGATTAAACTTTCATTGACCGAGTAATTGGCACCATAGAGCCGATTTATCCATTCACAGGCCAATTTGCGCAATTCCGGGTGTCCTGCCGTAATTGGATAAGGAACATCACCAATTTCAATAAACTTAATTGCGGCGGCCCGCACAACCTCAGGAGTCATCAGCTTTGGTTCGCCGGCACTTAGATTATAAACTCGAATCCCCTGAGCTTTCTTGCTTTGCGCCAGTGAATTAATTGCTACGGTAATAGATGATTGTACTTTATTGCTCATTTAACTGGGTCCTCCGAGATTCTTCGATTAATACTTCAAATACCTTAGCGATCATGGTTGCCGAGACCTGTTGTTCTTCGCTGACAGTATCATGAAAGGTTCTTAATAATGCTTCACGTTCCGGACAATATACCGGCAATTGGTGTTCGCGTTTGTATTGTCCAACTTTGGTAATTAGTTGTTGTCGTTTAGCGATTAGTTCAATAATTTTGCCATCTATCTGGGTAATTTGCTTGCGCAATTGATCCAATTCACTCATGTTCGTCATTCCTTTTTACGACAATAAAGCGGGTAATATTGGGTTGCAAGTCCTGAATGCCCTGCCGTAATATTACCAGATTATAACTTTTTGCTGCTTGTGCCGATGCTACTACTGCCGCATTTTCCGGCAACATTCCGGATGCCAGATCCCGAGCTGCTTTAGCAGTGTCGCCCCAATCAATCAGGTGGTAACCATGCTGAGAAATAAAGCCTTTACATTGCTCAAACGCCGGGGTATATGAATATAATTCCTTAATCGTATTTAACGGCATCTCGCGTTTTGCCAAGAGACACTGCTCAACATTTAACTGCAAATCATCTATCGGCATAAAATTATATTTTCCCATTGCGGCAAATGCCGGCCACACAATCCCACTATTATAATTTACAAATGGAAAAATCCCAACATCAATTTCATTGCGCGTTAACGCTTGCAAAACACCTTCCATATCAATTAGATAATGTAAGGTATGATTTTGTCCATGAGCCTTGGCAGCATAGATCCAACCGGCTTCCTCCGAAAATGAGCCAACATCACCTGAAACACCAATTCGCATATTGTCATCCTACTTAGTTATAATTTTGCAGCAACTGCTAAAATAAGCCCTTCGGTACTTTCCCAGCTTAGACACGGATCGGTAATTGATAAACCACCCAAATCAATCGGGTCGCTACCTTCGGCATTTTGCCGACCCTCTTTGATAAAACTTTCCAGCATAAAACCTTTGACTAGTGGTTTTAACTGTGGATTAGCCGCTAACTCATCAATTACCTGCAATACTATATTAGCTTGAGCATTATGGTTTTTAACACCATTTATAACGCAATTATCATGACTAACATCAATAATAATTGCTGGATTTACCACTTGATTTTTGCTAAATAACTGAGCAACTTCAGCGACATTTTCAATCCCGTAATTAGTCTTGCCATTGCTGCCGCGCAATACCAGATGCGCATATTTATTACCACTGGTTTTTACTTCATAACCATCAAAAACTGCATAATGCGAATGTTGCGCCGCGACGATACTATTTACCGCGATTGATAACGAACCATGAGTCGGGTTTTTCATTCCTACCGGACATTCCAACGATGATGCAAAAATCCGGTGCTCCTGATCCTCGGTACTACGTGCACCAATTGCCACCCACGACAATAATTCCTGAAATCCGCGCGCATTATGAGTAAATAAACACTCATCGGCAATCGGCAAGCCCATTTCCACCACTTGAGTCATTAGTTTGCGGCAATACCAAATCCCAGCCTCAATATCCGGCTCAAGAAGTGGATTAGGTTGATTTATCGGTCCGGTCCAGCCTTTAACCGTGCGTGGTTTTTGAATATATACCCGCATCACCAATTTAATCTTATCCTTAATTTTCTCGTTCAACGCTGCCAAGCGACTGGCATAATCCAGTACCGCGGTATCCGGCCATGCCGAACAAGGACCAACAATCAGCAATAAGCGCTCATCGCGGCCACTTAAAATGTCTTCAATCTCACGATGATGGCGTTCAATACTTTGATAACCGGCTTCGCTCAAGGGAATTTTGCTAATTATTTCATCCGAAGTCGGGACTTTTTTTACAATTTCATATGCCATGATTAAACCTTTATTGGTGTTTATTGTTATTTTCGACGACCGCGGCCAATTTTAATAATAATTCTTCGGTAGCCTCCCACCCCAAACAGGGGTCAGTAATTGACAGACCACCCAAGTCAATCGAACTGGCGGTTTCGGCATTTTGCTTACCAGCTTTGATAAAGCTTTCCAACATGAAACCCTTAACTAGCTTCTGCAGTTCTGGTTTAGCGCTTAAACTCTCCATAACTTGCAAAATAATATTAGCTTGCGCATTGTGGTCTTTGGCGCCATTAATCATGCAATTATCATGACTGACATCGACGATAATTGCCGGATTTTTCACCGCATTTTTGGCATAATGCACTGCCACTTCAGCAATTGAATCAATATCATAGTTGGGTTTATCATTGCTGCCGCGCAATACAATATGGGCATACTGATTACCATCGGTTTCAACTTCATCACCATCGAGCACAATATAATGCGAATGCTGGGCGGCAACTACGCTATTAACCCCAATTTTCAGTGAACCATGAGTCGGATTTTTTATCCCGACCGGACAATCAATACCAGATGCAAAAATTCGATGCTCCTGATCTTCGCTGCTACGCGCTCCAATTGCCACCCATGATAATAATTCAATAAATCCACGGGCATTATGAGTAAACAGTGCTTCATCGGCAATTGGCAAGCCCATTTCCACCACCTGCGTCATCAACCGGCGGCAATAGATCGCTCCGGCTTCAATATCCGGTGGCGCTAATGGATCAGGTTGATTAACCGGACCAGTCCAACCTTTAATTGTCCGCGGCTTTTGAATATATACCCGCATTACCAATTTCAAAGCATGTCCGACTTTATCACTTAAGGCTTTTAGCCGACTGGCATAATCAATTACCGCAGTATCCGGCCACGCCGAACACGGTCCCACGATTAATAGGAGTCGCTTATCATCGCCACGTAAAATCGCTTCAATTTCATGCCGATGCTGATCGATGCTGTGATAGCCGGCATCACTAAGCGGCAATGCCGCAATTATTTCATCGGCCGTTGGTAATTTTTTTACAATCCGATAACCCATTTTAACTCCCTACTCGTTTGGTCAAATCAGATAATGCACTAAGAATCAGTTCGTCGCTAACGGGAAACGCCACTTGATTATCAATATTTTTTACACTACCGATTTCGGTTAATAACACCAGTTTAATTTGTTGATTAATATTTTTCTTATCACCACGCATAGCGGTAATTATTTCATTATGGTCATATTTATTCAATAACGCCAAGTCAACGCCCATCGTCAATAAAAATTGCTCAATTATGGCATAATCATTCGCCGCCAGTAACCCGCTTAATTTGGCAATATAAGCTTCGACGATCATTCCCAAGCCAACCCCGAAACCATGCAACACGCTAAAATTACTTAACTTTTCTAACGCATGTCCAACGGTATGTCCAAAATTAAGGATCATCCGCAGATTTAATTCCTGCTCGTCAATTTCAACTACTTGTGCTTTTAATTCAACTGCGCGCTTAATAACCTTAGTCAAGGGTTGATAATCCAAATTAATAATTGAATCTAATTGCTTGGCACAATATTCAAAATGCTCACGATCAGAGGTTAAAAATATTTTTACTGCCTCAAATAAACCGTTTACCACTTGTTCCGTTGGCAGAGTTTTTAATAAATCACAATCCATCATTACTGCCAGCGGTTGCCAGAATGCGCCAATAATATTTTTCCCGTAACTGGTATTAACTGCAGTTTTGCCACCAACGCTGCTATCAATCATCGCCAGCAACGAGGTTGGAATTTGAATAAATTGGATTCCACGCATATAGGTTGCAGCAGTAAAACCAGCTAAATCACCGACCACTCCGCCACCTAATGCCAGGCATAAAGTATGGCGATCAACACCAAAGGCAAACATTTGCTCTTCCAGCTCGAGTTTGGTATTGGCGCTTTTGGAAAATTCGCCCGCGGGAAAAGTTAATAAGCGCACCAGATAACCGGCTGCATTCATGTTTGCTGCCAATTGTTGCCCATAAAGTTCAGCAACCGTACTATCACTAATAATAACTATTTTTTTGCTGCGCGCATAATTTGGCAGCCATTGCGCCCAGTTAGTTAATAACTGCGGGGCAATAACTATTGGATAGGAATGCCCGGCTTTAGCGGGAAGATTGATTTTCAGATTGATTTCCATTGACTCGCGCTTATCTATTTTATTGATTAGTAAAATGTATATTATAACTCATTTGAGTGAAAAATCCCCGACTATTTCCCAAGATTATTGATTTTTTTGTAAACAGGTCTAGATACGTAACTACACTCAAACAGATTCAAAAGACTAGTAGGTGATTTACAACGACGCCTACAGTTTTGGTGTGTGCGAAGCACAGCAACGACCAAGCATAACGAATCAGTTTGAATATCGTTTAAATTAGCTCGCCTTGTTCCGGTAAGAGATGTTTATCGATAATTGCTGCAACATCGCCATCGGCAAAAGTAATCGAAACTCGCGCATGATGGCGGGTATCTTTTACCCGCTGAAGAGCCTTGCCCTCATTATCACGGATAATCGCATAACCACGGTTTAATATTTGCTGCGGATTTAGTAGTGCTAATTTATCACTCAGGCGCAGAATGTAATTTTCGCGCTGTTGTAATTGATTATTCAACGCTTTTTGCAGGCGCTCTTGTAAGCCCGCCAACTGTTTCTGTTCCACCTGAACATCACGACGGCGGATAAGCGCTAGTTTACTGATATATAAATCCAGTTGCCATTTTAGATTGGCGAGACGATTGGCGGTTGTCCGTCGCAACTTACTCTCTACCTGTGTGAGTTTTTCCTGTTGCTGCTTTAATTGCTGCTGCGGACTAGCACCTTTTAAATGAGCAATCGCTAAATCCAAGCGTTGGCGGGAGTTATTCAGCATCGCCTCCAAAGATAAACTGAGCTGGAATTTGAGTTTATTTAGCTGCTCCAACCACTCCTGACGACTTTTTGCCACCAACTCGGCTGCCGCAGTTGGGGTTGGCGCCCGCAAATCTGCGACGTAATCGATAATCGTGGTATCGGTTTCGTGCCCTACCGCGCTGATAATCGGAATCTGGCTGTTAAATACCTCCTGCGCCACCACCTCTTCATTAAAGCACCACAAATCTTCCATGCTACCACCACCGCGGCAGACAATTAAGACATCGACTTCCTGGCGTTGATTGGCAGTACGAATTGCCCGTACTAATTGCATGCTGGCATCACTACCCTGCACGGCGCTATGATAAATTATCAGCGGAATATTCGGCATCCGCCGTTTTAAGGTCGTTAGCACATCGCGGATAACCGAACCTTCCTTGGAGGTAATCACCCCAATAGTCCGTGGAAAAATCGGAATCGGTTTTTTATATTTGGCATCAAACAATCCCGCCGCTTTCAGCTTTTCAATCAACCGCGCATAGGCTTCCCATAATGCGCCCAAGCCAACTTTACGTGCTCGTTCAACATTAATTTGATAACTACCGTTTTGCGGATAAATGGTTACCCGCCCACGGACTTCAACCTGCATGCCATTTTCAAGCGGAAAATCCAGCATCGCCGCCAGCTTGGCAAACATGACACAGGAAATTTTGGCACCCTCATCTTTCAGATCAAAATAAAGATGCGAGTAGGATTTTAGTCCGGAAATCTCACCTTTAATCCACATGATCGGTAGAGTATTTTCCAGTGCCGATTTGGCCATTTTATTTAACTGACTGACCGAAATTACCTCATCGTCAGAGCGTTGCGGCGATTTTTGCAGGGAACTTAATGATGTTAATGTATTAAATGGTTCGAAACTCATTGTTTTTTCATCGCAAAATTAATCCGATCCTGTAGTAGATATAATTCCAGCCCCGCTGCGATACTTGGCAAAGAATAACCATCCGGATAATAGGTAAATAATGATCCTTGGGCTAAATTTTGAACATTCCCATGATTGGGCACTGCCAAAGTTGGCGTTTGCGGCGAAGTATAACCCGGCAAAATAACCATGCGGGTAATTTGCTGACGGGCATTATTATTGATAAAATCACTTACCAGCTTGGTAAATTCGGGATCTGAGCCTAAATTATAATTATCAAGGAATAGTCCTAAATATTGCCAGTAAGCTAACCGAAACGCTACCCCATCACCATCCGAATACCAGCCATTGGGCGCTAAATAACTATAATCATCAAAGAAACCATTATAATTTACCGAAAACTTATAACTGTTACGCACTAAGTCTTTAGCATAATCCAGATATTTTTCCCGACCGGTTAATTCGCTGAGAATCGCCATCCCCGGCAACACTACGCCCTGATTGTAGGTAAACATTTCATTAGCGGTTTGCCCGGTCGGTAAATCCCGTCCTAATGGTGGCTTATCAAAGCCGGTTCCAACTCCATCCAACAATAAACCATTATTTTTAACTTGTTCGGAATAATTCAAAAAATAGCCATTGGCAACTTTTTTGGTATAGCCCAAAACTAAATCATAGTTATAGCTAGAATTATCTTTACCATAATTCAGCAAAATGTATTTTGCCAACCGCGCGCCGGCAGTCACGTATAACGAATTGGAAATAGTTGATTTATAATAAATATTTTGATTGGCATCACTGTACCACATAACACTGTGAGCATCTCCGGTACCAATAGTATTGACATATTTATCAGAGCTAATTCCATTTACAAAAATCCGGTATGCCGAATCGAAATAACGCCCAGCAGTAGGATCATTTGGATTTTGCCGACGTAACCCCTCAGCATAACTAATGAAGAAATTAGTCCACCACAAGCGATCATCGATCAAAAAACAATGATAAGTCAACTTACAGCTGGCAACCTGCTGATCTTTAGGCAAGGTATCCCAATTGTTTATTTGATAAAGCATGGTTTGAAATTGATCATAGTTGCCGTATTGGTTGGCTTGATTGGCAGCAACTAGCGGTAGAAAATCATGAAATCGCCCGGTATAATCTTCATTAACATCGATTAACGTTCCCATCACCAGTGGAACCTGCCAGCGCTGATATTTATAACCGGCAACCCCGACACCATCCCGACCGGCAAAAATTCCCTGTTTAAAGAATATCCCATACATGGTATTTTTTAAGCCATTAATTGCCGCCGCCAGTTGCGGGTTATTTGCTGATGTGTGGGTTTGCAGATTGATATTCTGCGGCAGCGCATCATTGCTCTGCCAGTTTTTATCATATTGAAAACTGCTGCTGGCGCAGCCAAATAATGTTAGGCCGGCAATTAATCCCAGCCCGGTTCTAATTCTCATCGTTGTTATTCCCCTATTTTGCGGTTAGCAGTTAACTTGAATAACCTCAGGTGCAATCAACATATCACCACAGATAATTGAACCCGGATCACTATTATCGTTAAGAGCTAATATATTCTTATAAATCTCGCGCATATTGCCGGAAATGGTTAGATTATCGACAAAGTGCCCAATTTCACCATTTTCAACCACTAAAGCCGAAGCACCGACCGAATAATCACCGGTTACCATGTTGAGCCCATGCCCGATTGTTTCAATAATGATTAAACCATTAACCATTTGTTGTGCCAACGTAGCAAGATTACCGCTGATATTGTGAGTCACCATAATATTATGGCTACCACCGGAATTTCCTGTTGGAGCCATATTCATTTTACGCGCGGTATAGGATGACAACAAATAGCCATTGACAATACCGGATTTGATAATGTCGCGGGCACAAACCTGACTACCCTCGTTGTCAAAATAGCAGCTTGATAGACCACCGTAAACAAATGGATCTTCGCTAACATTAAACCATTGCGGCAAAATTTGCGTATTTAAACTATCATTTAGAAAGCTCAAACGCCGGTATAAACTGCCGCCACTTAACGCACCGATAAGGCTGCCAATAATTGATTTGGCTAAGCTACTCTCAAAAATTACAGCTGGCGCTGAAGAAGTAAAAGTCCCTTTATCCAAACGGCGTAATACCCGTTCTCCGGCAAGCGCTGCAACCCGTGTATTGCTATCTAATTGCCGAAAATTTCGGCTGGAACTATACCAATAATCCGTTTGCATACCTGTTGCAGTTTCACCAATTAAACTGACATACTTGGAATAGCGTGAAGTTTGATAACCACGGTTAAAACCATTGCTGTTGGCAGTAACAAAATTGTAACGCGTCAAACTTAATGATGAACCATCTGAGGCAGTAATTAACGGTGAATAATCACGCGCTTGTTGTTCCAGTTCTTTGGCTTCAGCGATCAAATTATGGTTGCTATCACTGTGTAGATTATATAATCCTAATTCCGGCGGCAACTCTTGTAATAAATATTTTTTATCTAAAAGACCATTTGCCGGATCTTCCTCAGTATAAGTGGCAATATCCAAAGCATTTTTTATAATTTCCGGCAAATTATGCGGTTGGATATTACTTATGCCAACATGACCTTTACGGGTGCCTTTAAACACCGTCAAGACCAATTGATTTTCATGACTGGTTTCAAAGTTTTCGGTTTGCTGGTTGAGAATTTCAATATCGGTTGAAATGCTTTCGCTAACTTCAACCTGCGCCGCAGTTGCTCCAGCGTGTAATGTTTTAGTTATAATATCATCGGCAATTGATTGTAAATCACCTTGGGTATAAAGAAAATTAATTTGAGACATAGGTTGATCTTTTTTAATATCTGATAGTTTTGCACAGCGCTATATTTTATACTCAAACAAATTCATTATCCTAGGCTGTTATTTTGCTGCTCACTTCCTAGTTGTAAGCTTCGCAATAAAATGCCTACTAGTATTTCGAATTTGTTTAAGTATAGTAATAAATCATTGATTAACTTAATGGCACACTAATCCAGCACCAATAATGTTCGAATAAATTCATTAAAATCTATAACTTATCCATAAAACCATCAATCTACAACATCAGTAAATACAGCTTGGCAGCACGCCAAAACATCATCGGTTAAAAATTATCGCGGGATTTTGCTGTCAGTATGCTTGGCATCGCCACAATGATTCCAGACGAATTTTACTATATTCACTATTATAGGGGCAGATTTTTGCTGCACAGCAACAACATTTAACCTTTTTATTTGCTATACTATTGCACGAGTAAGATTTTAACTGACGGAGGGAATATGTCAAATATAGAAGCTAACGCTCACGAACAGCAATTATTCACGGTAAACCCAGCGTTTGCCGCACAAGCTAACATTCGCAGTGAACAACAATATCAATCGATGATTGAATACGCTAAAAGCGATTATGAGGGTTATTGGGCGGATTTAGCTCGTCAATACATTGATTGGAACACCCCATTTACCAAAATTTTAAACCGGGATAATGCGCCGTTTTTCCGTTGGTTTGAAGATGGTAAATTAAATGTTTCCTATAATTGCTTGGATCGTCATTTATTAACCCACCCACATAAAACTGCAATTATTTTTGAATCTGATGGCGGACATGTCGATACCGTTACCTATAAGGAATTACATACCAAAGTTTGTAAATTCGCCAATGGCTTAAAATCGTTAGGGGTTGTCAAAGGCGATCGGGTAGTGATTTATATGCCCAATAGCATTGAAGCAATCGTTGCAATGCAAGCCTGTGCTCGAATCGGCGCCATTCATTCAGTGGTATTTGGTGGTTTCTCGGCAAAAGCAATTCATGAACGGATTCATGATGCCAAAGCAAAAATTGTAATTACTGCGGATGCCCAAAAACGTGGTGGTCGAATTTTCCCGCTTAAAGATGACGTAAATCAGGCGCTGGCCTACGCTGGTTGTGAATGTGTTGAACATGTAATCGTTCATAAACGTACTGGTGAAGAACACACTTGGCATAAAGAACGGGATATCTGGTGGCATGATGTAATTCGAAATCAATCAGATGCTTGTGAACCGGAATGGGTTGATTCAGAACATCCGTTATTTATTCTCTACACCTCTGGTTCAACCGGCACTCCCAAGGGAGTTCAACATGCTAGTGGTGGTTATTTGCTGGGTGCAATAACAACCATGCGCTGGGTTTTTGATATCAAACCAACCGATATATTTTGGTCAACGGCTGATGTTGGCTGGATTACCGGGCATACCTATTTATGTTACGGGCCATTAGCAGTTGGTACCACTCAGATTGTTTTTGAAGGTGTTCCTACTTTCCCGTATGCCGATCGCTTCTGGCGAATGATTGAAGAACATAAAGTAACTATTTTTTATACTGCGCCAACCGCAATTCGTGCCTTGATTAAAGCTGGTGGTGACTTGCCGAAGAATTTTGATCTGACCTCATTGCGTTTGCTTGGTTCGGTTGGTGAACCAATCAATCCGGAAGCATGGCTATGGTATCACCGTGAAATTGGCGGTGGTCGCTGCCCGATTGTTGATACCTGGTGGCAAACCGAAACCGGCTCTAACATTCTAGCACCAATACCGGGAATTACTCCGCTCATCCCTGGGTCATGTACCCGTCCAGTTCCGGGCATTTTTGTTGACATTGTTGATGAACTAGGTCATCCGGTTACCGATCACAATGGTGGCTACTTAGTTATCCGCGAACCATTTCCATCACAAATCCGCACCATTTGGAGCAATCCGGAGCGTTTTGTCAGCTCGTATTATCCAATAGAAATTGCCGAAGGTAAATATTATATTGCTGGTGATTCTGCATCGCGTGACAAACACGGCTATTATCATATTTTGGGACGGATTGATGATGTGCTGAATGTTTCCGGTCACCGCTTGGGTACTATGGAAATTGAATCAGCGCTGGTTACTCATCCAAAAATTGCCGAAGCTGCGGTAGTAGGTAAGCCACATGATATTAAAGGTGAAGCAATTGTGGCATTTGTCATCTGTAAGGGTGATATTCCTGTGGGTGAAGACAAGTCGCGGTTGATTGCGGAATTGCGTGAAATCGTTGGTAAAGAAATCGGAAATTTAGCTAAGCCGGATGAAATTCGCTTTGGTGAAGGATTACCAAAAACCCGTTCCGGTAAAATTATGCGCCGAATTCTGCGGAGTTTAGCTAAAGGAGAGGCAATTACTCAAGATGTCTCAACATTGGAAAATCCGGCGATTTTAGAGCAGTTAAAATCCTAATCTCGATCACAAAATGCTGTGCCGAATATATATATACGGATTTTCTGGTCATGTATTTAAGCACAAGTAAGTAAATGTCGCCTATTGAAACAGTTGTCCACAAACGTGGACAACTGTTTCAATTAGAATGTTTTATAATATAGCCATAAGGATTGATCCTTAGATTTAGAAACATAATCTTTATTCGTAGGAGGTCTCGATGCGTAAATTACTTATTCCTTTAATGGTTATCTGCGGTTTTTCTTTTGCCGATACTCTGGACATGAGTACCTTAGCTTGTGGTAATATGAAAATATACTCAAATACCACATTAAAAGAAGTCCAAGACAACTGTAAAGTTGAAAAACAGAGTTTGGTAACTTCTGGTCGGATGCTCGGATTATATCAGGTTAAGTTTGTAAATTCAGCAACTAATGAAACCGTTACCTGTGATTTCCCACGTAATGAACCAACTGCGCCATTAAACGGCTGCCGTTAATTAACCATTATTTGTTGTTGTGAAAGGATTATCATGCGGAAAATTTTACTAAGTCTTTTATTATTACCAGCACTAACATTTGCCAGCGATTTGGACATGAACAATCTTAAGTGTGGAAAATTGCAAATTTATGCTTCGACGACCTTACAAGAAATTCAGGATAATTGTCTATTACACCGTCAATTTATGAGCAATCATGACAATAAATATCCAGATACCTATCAGGTTGAATTTTATAGTACCTCTTATCCTGATCTGGTGCGCTGTAATTTTAACAGTAATGATCCTAAAGCCGTGGTTATCGGCTGTCGTTAATTTACATATTTACATATCATAAAAATAGCCGCTTACTCTTGCGGCTGTTTTTATTGCTGATAAACTTTAAGTACAATCCTAATTAGTTGCTGCTCCAGTAGCAGAACTTTCAGTTGATTGAGCATTGCTATTATTGCTGCTATTAGAACTTGCGGCAGAAACCACTGCGGCACCGGCACCAACGCCAGCAACGATGGGAACCACATATTCGCCACTATTATTTTCATTAACGTTAATCATTGGATTATTTCCTGAATTAGTTCCACTATTATTGCTAAAACTTCGGGTCTGACCATTCTGGTTATTAGTGATACTACCATTAGCAGTGCCATTATTTTGATTCGTTGAATTAAGTGTATATGATTTACCATTCTTAGAATCAGTGACCGTAGTAGTTTGATTTTTACCGTTTTTATTCAGCGAGCTATTGCTATTTACGGTGTACGAATTACCGGTTTTTTTATTGGTAATCGTGCTATTCTGAGTAGTGTTTAGATTGCCATTGGAAACCGTTGTCGATTTAGTAGATTTGTCGACAACTTCATTATGATGATGGCGGGTAGTCCGCTGATCATCACCATGATCAACAACAACATCATTCCCAAAAGCATATGTAATAACCGGTAATAAGGTCAGTACAAAATAAATTTTTTTCATAATATCAGTCCTCTCACAGTAAAAATAGATGTTTGTTGATAAGCTCCTATCTGCGCCGAACAAATTCATTAAAGATAAACCGATCCGGACGATGGTGTGATTCAGTATATTCAAATAAACGACCATCATGCAAATAAACCCAATTTTTAACCACCGCTACCAATGAATAATTTTTTAAATCCAGATTATCTTTATCAAGCTCGGTTATTGGTGCAACTTCAATTGTCCGCCGGGCAAAGCCAATTTTCAAGCCCAAAGTTTGTTCAATATGCTTATAAATTGATTTCGCGGCTAGCATACTATTCAATCCAGTAATAATCTGCGAATCAAAATAGTTTATATCGACAATCACCCGTTCACCAGCCAGCTTGCGCACCCGAACAATTTGCGCTAGAGAAGTCTGGAGGGGAAAATTGGATAATTTGGCTAATTCATCCGGACAGTTGCAATTTGCAAAACTAACCACGTTGGTACTAAAGCGATTGTTGCTATCTTGATTGGCTTCGGCAAAACTCACCAACGTACCAAACGAAAAAGTTACCGGATCGTGATCAAGCACATATGCGCCCTTGCCGTGTTGAGCATTAATTAAACCATCTTGCGCCAGTAAATCCAAAGCCTTGCGAATAGTTCCCCGACTAACCGAGTATTTTTGGCAGTAGCTATTTTCAGAAAGCAATTTCATCCCTGCGGATAATTGACCGCTTTGAATCTGCTCCTTGATTTCCCAATATATCTGCTCAAATTTCTTCATTTATTATGATCCACAAATCATTTATATTATTGTAATTCCTGCAAAGAAAACGGAGTTTCCTGATAAACACAATAATTAAGCCAATTGCTGAACAATAAATTGGCATGACTGCGCCAGCTTGAACGCGGCAATTGCTGTGGATTATCATTGGGATAATAATTTTCAGGAACTTTAATCACTAAGCCCTTATCTATATCACGCAGATATTCCTCCTGCAAGGTTAGAGTATCATATTCTGAATGCCCGGTTACAAATACCTGGCGAAAATCAGCGGTTGCCACCAAATACACTCCCGATTGCAATGACTCTGCCAGCACGATTAATTCTGGATGGTACAAAATATCTTGTTTCCGGGTTTCGGTATGGCGCGAATGCGGCACCCAAAAGCTGTCATCAAAGCCACGCAAGAGCTTACAATTTAGTTGATTAATAGTATGCTCAAATACGCCAAACATCTTATGTTCTAACGGATATTTAGGAATCCCATAATGGTAATATAGTCCGGCTTGCGCGCCCCAGCAAATATGCAAGGTTGAATAAACATTATGCTTACTCCATTCCATAATAGCCGCTAGTTCGCTCCAGTAATCGACATCTGTAAATTCCATCTGTTCAACCGGGGCACCGGTAATAATCATTCCATCAAACCGCCCATCACGAATTTGACTAAATTCGCAATAAAACTCTTCCAGATGCTCGCTGGCAGTATTTTTGCCGATATGACTGGAGGTATGCAATAATGAAATTTCAACTTGCAACGGGCTATTACCAAGCAAGCGTAAAATCTGGGTTTCGGTAACAATTTTATTCGGCATCAAATTAAGAATTACAATTTTTAATGGACGAATATCCTGCCGCGCCGCCCGCTCTTCATTCATAATAAAGATATTTTCGCGGCTTAAAATTTCACTCGCTGGTAAATTATTGGGAATTTTAACCGGCATGCTGTGACTCCAAATACACCTGAATCTCGCGCGCCGCCTGCATTCCATCTGCAATCGCATGAACCACCAAGCTGGCACCACGGACAATATCGCCACCGGCAAAAACATTGGCTGCGGAAGTTTGTTGTGTCATACTACCACCAACCTTAATTCGCCCGACCGAATCGCGGCTTAATTGATTTAACCATGGTAATTCTTCGGCACGAAAACCAAAGGCGGTTATGATTAAATCACACTCGACCTCAAATTCCGAACCGGCTAACGGTTTTAAGGCACAAACATTGCCATTGTAATGTTCTTCGGTACGAATAAAACGAATTTTTTTAACCACGCCATTTTCATGAATCACCGCTACCGCTTGAGCATTAAAAATAAACCTGCCGCCCTCTTCGGTCACATTGATAAATTCCTTCCGTGAACCCGGCAAACGATCTTCACATCCCCGATAGACACCAACCGCTTCGCTGGCACCCAAACGAATACTGCTGCGGATACAATCCATTGTGGTATCACCACCGCCCAGAACAACAACTTTTTTACCGGCGACATTCCAATCCGAAGTTAGCGGACTGGCATTTACTACCTGTTTATTGATTGATTCAAGAAAATCCAGCGCCAAAATCACATTGGTTAATTCGGGTTGATTGACCACACTATCGGTTACTGCCTGATAGGTGCCGACTCCAATAAAGACTGCCGCATAGTCGCTGCTTAATTGTTCCAACGTGATTTCACGACCGATTTCGGTATTTAGCTTAAATTCAATTCCGGCTGAAGCCAGTAACTGGTGACGGCGCAAAATTAAATCTTTTTCCAATTTAAAACCAGGAATGCCATAAGTCAGTAAACCACCGATTTGTGCCTGCCGTTCAAACACGGTTACTTTATAGCCCAAACGCCGTAAAACATCGGCACAGGCAATTCCTGCCGGACCACTACCGACTACGGCGATTTTCCTTGCATTATCAGCCAGCTCCGGATATTCAAACTGCCAACCATTGGCAAACGCAGTATCGGTAATATACTTTTCGACATTACCAATGGTTACGGCACCAAAGCCGTCATTCAGCGTGCAACTACCCTCACACAGGCGATCCTGCGGACAAACCCGTCCGCAAATCTCCGGTAAACTATTGGTTTGATGCGATAATTGCACCGCTTCATCAATCCGTCCCTCATAGGCTAGTTTAAGCCAGCCGGGAATATAATTATGCACCGGGCATTTCCATTGGCAATAGGCAACACCGCATTCCAAACAACGCTCGGCTTGGACTTTTAGTGTTGGTTCATCCATTGGCTGATAAATTTCGATAAATTTCCCGCTGCGCTGACTAATATCAATTTTGGCTGCTTCCTGACGTTTAGTAGCAATAAACTGATTTACATTTTTTTTCGGCGTCGGTAGAGATTTTTTGGTCATTGATTATACCTCCGGATGTTGCAAAAATTTAACCAGTTGTTCAAACGACATGGCTTTGGGTTTTACCATTACCAATTCAAGAATATTATTCTCAAAATCCGCCAAAAACTGTGCCGCTTTTGCCGAATGCGTTTCCCGATGATGGGTTTGAATCAACTTATACAAATAATCATGATGGAGCTGATAAGTCTCGCCAATCGCCTCCAATGCTAATGCTTCGACCGAATCATGGTTGAGGTTTTCATTAATTTTGCCTTTTTTTGACCAGACATAGCAAACGCCACCAGTCATACCGGCACCAAAATTGGCATCAATATCACCCAAAATAGTAACAACCCCACCGGTCATGTATTCACACCCATTGCTGGCAACGCCCTCAATCACTGCGGTCACACCGGAATTTCGCGCGGCAAAACGATCACCGGCCGAACCATTGGCAAAGAGAAACCCGCTGGTCGCACCAAATAGACAGGTATTCCCCATAACGGTGACATTCCCGCTTAAATTGCGGTTATTTTGCTTGATGACCAATTTTCCGCCCGCCAAGCCTTTACCGACATAATCATTGGCTTCACCATGCAAATACAACTCCATGCCCCGAGTTGCCCACACGCCAAACGATTGCCCGGCAACACCGTCAAAAACCAACTTCAACGGTTTCTCCAAGCCGTTATTGCCATAATTTTTGGCAATTTCACCGGCAAGCGTAGCACCAACCGAACGATCGGTGTTATAAATGCTGTAATTTTTTTCCAGCTCATCGAGATTATAAACCGCTTCCATGCAATCGGCATAAATCCGTTGATTTAACACTCCGCGATCGTGATTAACGTTGGCTTCGGTGTAATAGCGCGGATAATTGGAAGTAACGCCGGATAAGCGCAGCATTTCGCTTAAATCAATTCTAGTATTTTCGTGAGTCTCGATAATCTGCAGCAAATCGGTGCGTCCGATTAACTCAACCAGTTCACTGACTCCCAATTTAGCCATTAATTCCTGAACTTCACGGGCAATGCCGGTAAAGAAATTAACCACCATTTCCGGCAAGCCTTTAAAATGACCTTGCCGAAGAGCCTCGTTTTGAGTAGCAATCCCGGTTGCACAATTATTTAGATGGCAAATCCGTAAATATTTACAACCCAGCGCCACCATCGGTGCAGTTCCAAAACCAAAAGTTTCGGCACCAAGAATCGCCGCTTTGACTACATCCAAACCGGTTTTTAAGCCACCATCGACCTGCAAGCGAATTTTATGGCGTAAATTATTTTCAACTAATAAGGCGTGGGTTTCTGCCAGACCCAATTCCCACGGACTGCCGACATTTTTCACCGAGGTCACCGGTGCGGCACCGGTTCCACCATCATAACCGGAAATGGTAATTAAATCAGCTTGCGCCTTGGCAACGCCACAGGCTATCACGCCAATCCCCGGTTCCGATACCAGTTTAACCGAAATCTGCGCGCCAGGATTCAATTGTTTTAAATCAAAAATCAACTGAGCCAAATCTTCAATCGAATAAATATCATGATGCGGCGGCGGCGAAATCAGCGGAACTGACGGTGTCGCATGCCGCAACCGCGCAATTTCAACACTAACCTTATCGCCCGGCAATTGTCCACCCTCACCCGGTTTCGCACCTTGGGCAATTTTAATCTGGATAATTTCGGCACTCATCAGATATGCTGGCGTAACTCCAAAGCGCCCGGAGGCCACTTGCTTGATTTTAGAATTGCGCTCAGTTTTATAGCGCAGCGGATCTTCTCCGCCTTCACCAGAATTAGAACGCCCGCCAATGCTATTCATTGCCAGTGCCAGCGCGTTATGCGCTTCGGCACTTAAAGCACCAATTGACATCGCTGCCGAATCAAAACGACGGCAAATTTCGGAAATATCATCGACGCGCACCAAATCATTTTCGCTAACGTTCTCTTTAAGCGGTTTAATTTGCAATAAATCCCGCAAACAAGTCACCGGACGATTATTTACCAATTCGGCATAGGTTTGATAATCCTCGACCTTACCGCTACGGACATATTTTTGCAAGCTGGTAACCACATCCGGATTAAACGCATGATATTCACCATGGTAGGAGTATTTAATGCTGCCACCCTCGGCAACCGATTTTTGTGGGTTCCACGCTTCCGTGTGTAATAGCGCAATTTGCTTGGCAAAATCGGCAAAATTTTTACCTTGAATCCGGCTTGGCGCCAGCGTGAAACATAATTCACAAACTTCATCCGCCAGTCCCAACGCTTCAAACAACTGCGAGCCGCGATAAGATGCAACCGTGGCAATTCCCATCTTGGACATAATTTTCAAGATGCCTTTATTGATCGCAGCAGTGTAATTTTTCTCCAATTGTTCAATAGTAAGCGTTATTTCCTGCGACTGCGATAGCTCAGTTAACAGTGCATAACTCAAATATGGATAAATTGCGCTGGCACCGAATCCCAATAATACGCACATATGATGCGGATCACGGGCAGTAGCTGTTTCAACCACCAAATCACATTTTAGCCGCAATGACTGCTCAACCAATTGATTATGAATTGCGCCAACCACCATTACTGCCGGCAATGGATGTTGCTGTGGTGAAATATTGCGGTCGCTTAAAATCAACAGATTGTAGCCATTATTTACCGCCGTGGCAGCACTTTCACGCAAGCGAATAACTGCGTGTTGCAATGACTCTTGCTGTGGATCATAACTTAGCTCCAAACGGATAATTTTTTTCCACTCCGCCGGCTCAGCGCTTATTTGGGTAAATAACTCTGGTGTTAAAAGCGGCGACGCCAATTTATAACCATTAAGTTGCGTATTTCTGTACTGATCCGGCTTATCGCCGATGTAGGTATCCAGAGCCATCACATATTTCTCGCGCAATGAATCAATCGCCGGATTGGTCACCTGGGCAAAATTTTGCCGGAAATAATCACTCAATGGACGAATAACTGCGGACAACACTGCAATTGCAGCATCATCGCCCATCGACATAGTAGCTTCGCCACCATCAAGCGCCATTACTCTAATAACGCTTTCGAGTTCCTCGTTACTAACTTGGAATAATTTGCGGTAAATTGTGCTTTTTTGTGGTAACTGGCGTGCTAATTGTGAGTCATGTTCCACTGTGAGATTTTGATAATTATTCAATTTACTCAACGCCAAATCAAACTGGCGATAAATTGCCCGATCAAACAAGACCATTTTTGCTTCGGTATCAATCAATACCATTTCGCCGGCACCTAAGCGATTTTTGACAATAAAATCTTCATCGGGATAATCCAGAATTCCAGTTTCCGACGCGACAATTACCGTACCATCCTGAGTAATCGAATAACGTAATGGACGTAGACCATTGCGATCCAATGAGCATAGCACCTGCTTACCATTGGAAAAAACCAATCCGGCCGGACCATCCCATGGTTCATAGCCGATACCGATAGTTTCATACCATTCCTGCAAAGGTTTTTCCAATTTATGATTATTATGCCAATATGGCGGCACCAGCGTCCGCAGCGCCTGTTTGAAATCGACGCCAGCAATCAAGAGCATTTCCAGCATGTTATCCAAGCTGAATGAATCAGAACCGGATTCGCTCACCAATAGTGCATCGTGATGAATTAGATGGCGGATTTTTTCCGGCAGCAAACTAAAGCCGCGCGATTTAGCCCATGAGCGGTTGGCTGAAACGGTATTAATTTCACCATTGTGCGCGACATAGCGAAACGGCTGCGCCAGACGCCAACTGGGTTTGGTATTGGTTGAAAAACGCTGATGGAATACACATAGTGCAGTTTTATAGTCCGGATTGGCCAAATCAAGATAAAACTCTTTCAAAATCCGGGGTAAACACAGTGCTTTATAAATAATCGTCCGGGTTGATAAACTGCAAATAAAGAAATCCGCTAAATCCCGTAACCGGAATTCAATATTTTTACGCAAGACATACAGTAACAATTCAAATTCATTGGCACTAAAATCGCTGGTCGAATTAACGAATAATTGTTCAATATGCGGGAGGCTATTTTTGGCAATCCGTCCCAAAACCGAGACATTAATCGGAACTTTACGGAAAAATAATTCTTTAAGTCCTAGTTTATCCGCCTCTTCCTGAATTATTTCTTTTTGCTTGGCAATACTTATTTCCGCCAGTGAAAAGAAAATATTACCAACTCCATATTGAGCGGATAAGGTAAATTCATCCTCATCGGCAATCACCATCCGGAAATAATCATCCGGAATCTGGGTTGCCACGCCACAGCCATCGCCGGTACGACCATCGGATTGAATTGCTCCCCGGTGAGAAAGCTTGATTAACGCCGCAATCCCTTTGATTAATATATCATGTTGGGGAACACCGTATTTATTGACAATTACCCCGACACCACAGTTATCCCGTTCATTAAAACTATAACGCGCCATGAATGTTCCTGTTATATAATGTGTGTATTATTTTAGTTGCCCTGCACTATGTTTATTTCAGAGCCTGATTTTTAATTTTTCCGTTCAAGTGTTACGCCGATAAGAGTTTCTAATTACGTAGAACTATTTTGTGAAAAACTCGCTGCGCTCAAACAATTCACAAAATAACGTTCTTTACGTAAATAAACTCTAATCATCTTCACAATTCACTTAAAATTTAAAACCATGCTCCGAAGAATATTAGATTATCTATAATATCAGAGCTTAGTTAAACGCCTGTTCCAAATCGGCAATTAAATCCCGCACATCTTCAATTCCAATTGAAAGACGCAGTAATTCCGGATTTACCCCAGCACTTAGTTGTTGCTGTTCATTTAATTGAGCATGGGTAGTACTTGCCGGATGGATTATCAATGATTTGGCATCGGCAACATTAGCTAAATGAGAGAATATTTTGAGTTTGCCAACAAATTTCTCTGCTGCCGCTGCGCCGCCTTTGATACCAAAAGTGAAAATTGATCCCGCACCTAAGGGTAGATATTTTTTTGCCAACTCACGATACGGATTATTTGCCAAACCCGGATAATTCACCCACGTCACCGCCGGGTGGTTTAATAGATAATCGGCAATTTTTTCGGCATTCGCAACGTGGCGTTCAACCCGTAAGGATAGAGTCTCCAAGCCCTGTAATAGCAAGAACGCATTAAATGGACTTAGGCAGGCACCGGTATCACGCAGTAACTGCACCCGCGCTTTTAAAATAAATGCAAGATTACCAAAGGCTTCACTGTAAACTAATCCATTATAACTCTTATCCGGAGTAGTAAAATCGGGAAATTTACCGCTATTCGCCCAATCAAAATTACCACCATCCACGATAACACCGCCTAAGGTGGTTCCATGACCACCGATAAATTTAGTTGCCGAATGAACCACAATATTTGCACCATGCTTTAATGGTTGGCATAAATACGGTGAGGCAAAAGTATTATCAACTATCAACGGAATATTGTGTTTAGCAGCAATTTCAGTCACGGCTTCAATATCAATAATGTTGGCACTGGGATTACCGATGGTTTCAATAAAGACCGCCTTAGTTTTGGCATTAATTGCCGCCGCAAAATTTTCGGGATTATTACTATCGACAAACTGGGTTTTGATTCCGTATTTTGGCAGTGTGTTGGCAAATAGATTATAAGTTCCGCCGTACAGACTACTGGCAGCAACAATCTCATCACCACTACCTGCAATATTCATGATGGCATAAGTAATTGCGGCCGAACCGGATGATACGGCCAGTGCAGCGACACCGCCCTCTAGAGCCGCCATCCGTTTTTCAAAAACATCACAAGTAGGATTCATTATTCGGCTGTAGATATTGCCAAATTCTTTTAGCGCAAATAAATTAGCCGCATGTTCGCTATCGCGGAAACTATAGGCAGTAGTCTGATAAATTGGCACAGCGCGCGCGCCGGTGGTTGGATCTGGTTCCTGCCCAGCATGAACTTGTAAGGTGTCAAAATGTAATTCCGCCATAGCTTGCTCCTATAATCGTAAATTCACAGAAAAAATGTTCATTACTATATCATAAGAAGCTGCATCCTGCAAGTGTTTAGGTAAAATTATGGCAATAAATTTTATTGCATCTAATTTTAAATCAAACTCAATTACAATGACCAATATTCACAACGGCGCTGGCTTTGTATAAAAAATATTCTCTGCGCTTAAGAAAGCCTTTATTAATGCGTGCTAGCTGCAGTTGTACCTTCGCCGATTGTGGCATTATCGCTTGGTAATGGCTGTCCGGAGAACAAATGAGCACAAGCCACTAGCATCACCGATATGGTAGCAATAAATAGTAGTCTCTTAATCATTTTTAATTTTCTCCAACTTCCTAGCGCATATGCAAATGCGTCATATCCAGAAATGGATTAACCCGTGGAGTGATTAATTCTTTATGTTTATAAAGCAATTCCAACAAATCACTATAGCGACTACCAGCTTTACTCAACGTTAGCAAATCAGTCAACAATTCAGAATCTTCACGCATGATTGGTAACTCTTTGATTTCCTGATAGAGTTCTTGCGAACGCTCACATAACGCTTCCAGATTCTGCAATTTATCTTCGGTTGATCCCTCAGCAACTAGTTGATCAAATTCGCGATTATGTTTAATCAACAATTCCAGCTTACAAATTGCCACGTCAAGCATATCGCAAATATGTTGGGTAAACAAGCGACATACTGGGGTATAGTTTTTGCTGGCTTTTAAAACTTTAATCATTTCAGCGGTAGTAAATTCATGATTTAATAAGGTTTTGGTATGCATAATAATGCCTCCTAAAAAAATTCAGTTTAAATAATTTAAATATCTTAGAGCCCGGTTTAAATCTGCCAATCTACTGCAAAAACTACTAGATTGGCTAGCAAATAATCAGGCTAAATTCCGGTAAAACTCAAGAAGCTTTAACTGCTCTTGTTCCCACACATAATGTTCCACTACCGCTTGGCGACCATTTTGTCCCATTTGTGCCGCCTGTTTTGGATTATTAATTAATTCTAAACACGCACTGGCAATGGCTTTTGGATCATTTGGATCAACCATTAGCCCGCAATTATTTCCCATCACAATTGGACGCCATAATTCAAAATCTGAAGCAACCACCGGAATACCCGAGAGCATATATTCAAATAATTTAATCGGCAACGATTCGACATAGCTCGGCGTTGGTAACAATGTTACCATCCCAACTTTAACCCGTCCCAACAATTGAGCAATTTCTGCCCGACCAACAACGCCATGATAATTAATTTGTTTAAATCCCGATGAGCTTTTTAATTGCTCTTCAATTCCAGAATCACTGTAAGCACCAGCTAACTCTAATTGACAGCCGCTAAGCACTAATGACTCACTTAATGGTAAAATTCCCCGCGGTTGCGAAATACTGCCGACATAACATAAACCAAGGTCGCGCTCATCCCAGCTTACAGAATTATTCGCCAATTCCGCCAAGATCGGATAGTTATGAATCGCAATCGTATTGCGATTATAGTGTTTGAAACGCTCGGCAATTATCTCGGTAGCGCAAATTATACCACTAAGTTTGGCGGAAGTTTGTTGCTCATGTAATTTTACCAACCGTGAAATTAATGGGCGTAGCAATTTTGGCAGCCATGCTTTATTTAGTACTTGCTTGGGTACATCTTCATGGACATCATAAATTACTTTATAGCCAGCCGCAGCCAATTTTTTACCTACTGACATTAATTCCGGGTCATGAAAATGAACAATATCCGGTGTCAGCTCCAGTACTTTAGCATAGATTTTTGCTGTGGTTTCCCTGATTCGTTGCCAGCGTCCACCAGTACTTTTGCCAACATCATAAATGGCAATTCCGGCTTCCTGTTGGTTACCTAACGAATCGGCAACAATCAAGGTTACATGATGCTCTTTGGCAAGCGCCTTGCATTCCTTGATAAAAATCCGGATATCATTACGTGGATGAACCGAAGTTAAATGGCAAACCCGCATTATAAGTTGATCCAAGTAGTTAAATAATTTTGCAATTGTACCAATTTGCCATGGAAAAAGTGTCCGGTTTTAGCAAATATACTCACCGGAATATCCCGTTCATTGGCCCACTGATAAATATCTGCCACCGGAATTACTTCATCATCCTGACCATGGACAACTAGCGTTTTGCTGCTATCCGGCACCAAGACCTGATAACGGCTTACCGCCGGTCCAACAAGAATTAATTTCTGATGGGGTTTTTGATTGGCTACTTGCGAGGCAATTCCGGTTCCAAATGAAAAGCCAGCTAAAACTATCGGTAAATTTGGATAATTAGCCGCGACATAATCATAGATAGACAGACCATCATCTATTTCGCCCTTGCCAAAATCGTGTTCCCCGCCGCTCATTCCGACTCCGCGCAAGTTGGGACAAATACAGAGATAGCCTTTGTTATTCATAACTTTAGCAATACTTTGGACAATCTTATTGGTATAGGTTCCCCCACCCTTGGGATCCGGATGGAAAATAATCGCGACTCCCCGGGGACTATCTTTCGGTAATAACTCCAAGGTATCCAAAGTTCCGGTTGGCCCTGGGATAAAAAACTGGCGCGCATTTCGTGGTAGTAATATTGAACTCATTTATACTCTAACTCTTTCAGATTTAGATGTCACCATCATTTATGAAATATATTACATTTAGCTACTGCTATATTAGGCATTTTATGCATATTATGTAAAAGCGTTTTATAAACAGATGCTACTATTATTGATATCTATTTAGCCATTCACTTTTCAAAATCGCCATATTAATTTTATCATGGAAGTTTCCGTTAATAAAATAACACTCACGACGACGCCCCTCAATGTTAAAGCCACATTTTTGGTATAATGCAATTGCATTATCATTAAAATCCATAACATCCAACTCGACACGATGTAAATTTAAACGTAAAAAGGAAAACTGTAACAATAATTCAATAGCTCCCTTGCCATAGCCTCTGCCATGATTTTTTTTGTCACCAATCACAATTCCAATTTTACCCAGTTGGTTTTTCTGATCAAGATGAATAAAGGTTATTTGCCCTAAATATTTATTATCTACTTTTCTGGCAATAACAAACTCTTTGTCTGAATTACTACCATCCAAAAATGAAGCCACACGGTTTTTTATCTGCAAAACAGTTGGCGGAAATAGAAAATTATCGCTTAATTTATCGGTTATTTCGGCATCAGTTACCCACGATAACTCATCAATATCGTTTTCAAGCCATTCTCTTAATACTACCAGCTCACCGATCATCCTTGGCATCGACTATTTCCTAATAATTATTATTACTCTTCGGTATTGGTTTCAGTTAATTCTAGGTCAATAAAGAGCTTATCCATATCTACCGCAGCAATTCTAACCATTAGCTCTTGTCCGGCAACATATTTAAAGCCACTATTTTTACCCATCAATGAATGGCGTTTTTCGTCAAATACAAAATAATCTCCGCCCAATTCGGTCACATGGACTAAACCATCGATTAATAATTGCGGAATGGTAACGAATAAACCAAAGCTCACCACCGAGGTAACAATACCGGAATATTCATTGCCAACATGCATTTGAGCATATTTACATTTATAGTAGGAATCAACCTTGCGTTCCAGCTCCTCCGCCCGCCGCTCGGTAAATGAAACCTGCTCACCCATCATTTCAATTGAATGGGTATAACCATAGGTTTTTTCATTTAGGACGGCTTTACAGGCACGATGCACCAATAAATCCGGATAGCGGCGAATCGGTGAAGTGAAATGTAAATATTTTTCATAGGCTAAACCAAAGTGTCCAATATTTTTCGGCGCATACTCGGCCAATTGCATTGAACGCAGGATTGTCTGCTGAATTATCGCCGTATTCGGGCGGTCTTTGATTCGTTCTACCAACGCCTGATAATCTTTCGGACGAACGGTTTCCTGAGTCACATCAAAGGCAACCGCAATCGAATCCAAGTAAGATTTCAGAGCGCTAAATTTTTTCTCGCTGGGGCGATCATGGTTGCGATATAAAGTAGCATGACCATTTTTAAAGAGAAAATCTGCAACCGAGACATTGGCCGCCAGCATACACTCTTCAATCAAGCGATGTGCTTCTTTCCGTTCACGTGGAACTAGCGAAGTAATATTACCTTCGTCATCAAATTCAAAATACGGCTCGCTGCCTTCAAAATCAATCGCTCCACGTTTTACCCGTGCGACTAGCAAGGCTTTAAATGCGGCATAAAGCGATTTGATGTTGCTAGTTATATCATCAGGAATAGCTTCTTCATTATCTAAAAAGCGCTGTACCCGATTATAAGTCAAGCGATGGTGGGAATGGATAATCGCGTTATCAACCCCATATTCACGAATAATTCCCTCAGAAGTGATTTCCATATGACAAACCATTACCAGACGATCGACATTGGGATTTAACGAACATAATCCATTGGATAATTTTTCCGGCAGCATCGGCACAACCCGGCGTGGAAAATAGATTGAAGTTCCGCGCCCAAAGGCATCTTCATCCAGATGCGAGCCATGCTTAACATAGTGGGCAACATCGGCAATTGCGACCGATAAAGTAAATGAACCATCCGGATTAGTTTCACAGTGTACCGCATCATCAAAATCCCGGGCATCTTCACCATCAATGGTTACAAACGGCAATGCCCGCAAATCTTCCCGCCCAACCATTTCATTTTCAAATAATTGATCCGGCAAGCGATTGACGTATTTTTCAGTTTCCGGACTAAATTCCAATGGCACGTTGGCTTCAATTAAGACACGATTAACAAAGACTTCATCATCGCCCAATTTTCCGATCGAATTTACAATTTTTACTTTAAAATATGACTGCTCAGCATGTGGATAACTGCTAACCACGCAATTATAAATTTCGTCAAATGCTACCGTTTGATTAACACCATCAATCACCACCGGATAATGTCCTAAATGCGGATTATCGCTGACCAAGTAATACTTATCTTTATATTGTTCGATTCGTCCGACCAAATTGGTAATTTTGCGCTTGATAATTTCGCGAATAACGCCTTGTGTTCGTCCTAGTTTGTCAACCCCATCATTCATCACTGCAACTTCATCACCATCAAGGGCATAATTTTCGCCATTAGCCGGAATGACAATTTGGTCTTTATTTTTAACATCAATCGCTATTCCACCCTTACCATCCTTACCGGCTTGATAATGACATAGACGAGCAGATTTTAGTAGTTTGACAATATTATCGGCCTCAATTTTAATCTCTTTCTGGGTAACCATCTTTTTGAGAATCCGCTTAAAATCAGCTTCTTCACCCTTGCCGATTGCCAAATGATATTGCAATTCGTGAACGGACAACCGTTTATATTTTAATAGCAAGGCAATTATATCTGCCGGTTGCGGTAGTTGTTTCATATTTATTCTATTCTTTTATTAAGTTATGTTACGATTATATTTTAAGTCTTAATTTAAATTCTATTGTTCAAATGCTCAGCACATTATAGACTCATAATTTATTAGTTAACCGTAGTTATTTGTTATGTGCTGCTACGCACGATAAAGACTTTAGCACCAAAATATAGATGCGCACATAATATTAGTTATTTTGTTGTGTATAACATTGCAGTGTATTTTGTAATAACATTGCAATGGTCATTGGTCCTACTCCACCGGGTACTGGTGTAATAAACTTAACCCGCTCCAGTGCACTTTCAAAATCAATATCACCGCAGAGTTTACCATTTTCCAGCCGGTTAATGCCAACATCAATTGCAATTGCCCCCGGTTTTAACCAGGCACCGGGAATAAAGCGCGGTTTGCCGATCGCGGCAATTAATATATCAGCTGAAGAAACATATTGTTCTAACGGGCGGCTTTTACTGTTACACATAGTAACGGTAGCACCACGATTAATTAATTCCAATGCCATCGGTCGTCCGACTATATTGGAAGTTCCCAAAATTACGGCATGTTTGCCGTGATAATCAATTTTTAATCCGTCTAGTAAATACATCACTCCATGCGGAGTGCATGGACATAAATTAGCCTGATTAATCGCCAGCGAGCCAATATTATAACGGCAAAATCCATCGACATCTTTGTCCGGATTAATTGCATCAATGATTATTTTACTGTCTAAATGTGCTGGTAGTGGTAATTGTACCAAGACACCATCCACAGTATTATCCTGATTTAACTGTTGTACTAAATTCAATAATTCGCTTTCAGTGGTGGTAATTGGCAAATTATATTCCAGAGATTGGATCCCAACTTTGCCACAGGCAGCTTTTTTATTGCGCACATAGACTTGCGATGCCGGATCATCACCAACCAACACTACGGCTAGTGCCGGAATCTTACACTTATCTTCACGTAACTGCTCAATTTGTTGCTTAATCTTATTTAGTATTTCATCCGCTGCTAATTTACCGTTGATTATCTTCTCATTCACTGTCGTTTATTCCTTTGCTAATTTGCCGCGCAGGCAGCTTAAATATATTTCCGGATTGGGTTGCATATTGCTATGTTGTGATTGCCAAATCATTTCCGCCAAACAATCGATCATTTGATGTAGTGCTTCATGCTCATCGCTAAATTCAAATAATAGTTCTTCAAATAGTTCTTTTACTCCAGATGGTTGATCTATTGACAGCTGCTCTAAAATTGATACATGCATACTTAAATGCAAGAATGGATTAGTTTCACCATCTTCAGGATACCATTCGCGCTGCAAATTTTTTTCCCGATTAGCAAGTACTGGATGATACTCAGGATGCTCAAGAATTACGCTGAAAGCAATTTTTTCGAGTTGGGTTAATTCCTGATGGGCAATCCCTTTATCATAAGTATTAAAGAAAAAATTTCGAACATCACTAACGCTTGGATTAAACATCACGCCCCCTTCTTGATTAAAATACCGCTCGCCAAATCATTTTTATTATACGGCGAAAATTAATTTTTTCACGGTAAGTCGATTTACCACTAAAAACGCTCATAAATCCAGCTACTGCTTGATGTGAACTAATCATCGGCAAAATTTTTGCTAAATATTTATTAAGAAAATATGCCATGATCCGTGCATATTGGAAATCTTTCCCAATCTGATTATGAAATTCAACATCATAGCGCCGCAGATTATTGAGTTTAAGTTTACCCATCTTAAAACTGTCCGCAATAACTTTTGCCGCCAAATAACCGCTTTTTATTGCCGGACGAATACCCTCGGCGGTCAACGGATCAACGCAACCGGCAATTTCGCCGACCAATAAAACATTTCCCGCCACCAATTGTTGCCGACCTTTGTATAATTGAATCGGATGTCCATGAAGATTGGATTTATCTAGTTCAGCAATACCAAATTGCTGAGAGTATTCTAGTAATTTTTGCGGCAAGCCCGCCGGACCTTTGTTTTGACCTTTAAAAAAACCACCAATACCCAATGATAAACCATCAGATTTGGGAAAATTCCATGCATAACCATTGCAATTATAATCAAAATCAATAAACAATTTACCATCTAGTTGATCGGTATAATGCTCGTACTCCAAAGCTGCCAAAACATTGTTTTTGGGCGCACATCCCAATTTTTTTGCCAATTTACCGAGTCCTCCCTCGGCAATAACTACTAATTTGGCATGGAGATCACCATGTCTCTTGGTCTTTAATAATGCTTCGCTTGCACCGGTAACTATATTTACTACTTCGCAGCCACCAATAAATTCGACACCTTTTTCCCGCGCTTTTTCGAGTAAAAAATTATCAAATTTATCGCGGCGCACCATCCAGAGTTCAAATTGATCGCTAATCCAATGCTTGCCATTGGCAACCATCTCGACATGGTGGCACTTATAATCAATGGCAGGTGTCAAATCAAAGTCAAAATAATTGGCGACTTCCGGTGATACTCCACCGCCGCAAGGTTTATAGCGCGGAAATTCGGCTTTATCGACCAATAAAATCTTAATCTCCGGATTATAGCGCTTGATATTATAGGCACAACTGCTTCCGGATGGTCCGGCACCAATAATAATTACATCAAATAAATCAGTCATTATTAATCAAATCCTTTATAACCACACCGCTAAGCATAATCCCAAATAATGCCGGCAGATAACTAATAGTACCGTTAACCGGTCGTCCACCACCAATGACGGTTAATGGTTTATTAAATGGTGTTTCTTCCGAGTAGACTACTTTCAAGCCTTTATGGATTCCTGCCGACCGCAGTTTTAAGCGAATATTCCGAGCCAAGGCACAAACAGTGGTTTTAGAAATATCGCCAATTTTAACCTTGCTGACATCAATTCGATTGCCCGCCCCCATACTGGAAACTATTTTAATTTTATTGCGCAGGCAGTAGATTAACAATGCCAGTTTAGAATTAACCGTATCAATACAATCAATTACATAATCCGGACGTTCAGAGAGTAATTCGGTAAGATTATCATTGTCAATAAAAATATTTCGGGTGATTAATTCCACCTGTGGATTGATTAGTTTTATTCGCGCTGCAAATTCATCAACTTTGGGATTGCCGACATTACCAAGGTGACTAATTAATTGGCGATTGATATTAGTAATATCGACAACATCGTTATCAATAATCGTAATTTTACCGACGCCGGCGCGCACTATCGCTTCGACAGCATAGCCACCAACCCCGCCAACACCGGCAATCATGACATGTTTGCCTGCCAGTTTAGTTAAATTGGCTTCTCCCAGTAAGATACCCGTGCGGGTAAATTGTGCACTCATCAGATGAAAACTCCAATACTCAGCACCAAACTCAGAAAATAAAGCACGCCATTGACGGCAAAATGCCAGACTTCAAAATGTTTGTGTTTACCAATATGACTGAAGATCCAGCCAACCGCAACGAAAGTCATGATACAGGTGATTGCTTTATCCCATGGTAACTCCCACGAGGTAAGCGCGATTCCCAGTACCGGTAGTAATAATCCTTGAAACACCATCGCTCCGGTAATATTGCCAAATGCCAGTGTATCTTTACCCTTACGGATCCATAAAATGCTGTTTACCTTCTCCGGCAATTCGGTGGCGATTGGAATTAAGACTACCGAAATAATGAATGCCGGAATTCCCAGCAATTTGGAGGTACCACTAATTCCATCAATAAACACGTGGGCAAAATAAATTAAACCAATTAAACCAATCACAGCCTGGATTGCAACGGTAACCAAATTATTGGGGATTTTGAGATAATGGGTAAGAAATAACTCATCCTCGGCTTCAGTAGCATGCCCGGCTTCAACCAAAGATTTGGAAGCGCGAATGGTCAACATAACATACAAAAAATAACTCAACAATAACGTAGCAACAACGAAAACATCAATTACATGATTGTGGTAAAAATTATGACTAAATGCCAATAAAATTGCCAAGGTATAACCAAAACTAAAAAATTTTAGATCTCTGACCAAACCACTACGTTCAGGACGAATTTGTCCATGCCAGCCGCGCTTTTTTAATACCGAAAATGCCATTAACGCAATTGATAATGTAGATAACATTAACGGTGGCCCTAAAATCGCACCGACACCAATTTCATTACCAAAATCTGCCGATTGGCTACCGGCTGCGCCACCGGCAAAAAGTGCGATGATCGGAACAATTGTTTCCGGTAATGCAGTACCGACTGCTACAAATATTGAACCCGTCACTCCCTCGGAAATACCAATTTTTTCACCCAGATGCTCTAGTGCATTACAAAACACCATCGCGGTTAATAGAATGAAAATCATTCCGATGATTAATTGAAAAAATTCCATAATTATCCCTGTAATAATTGATAAGTTTTTGCGGTTGGCGGCATTATGCCAAATACGATTTCAAACCCGGCTGCAGCTTGTTCAATTAACATTCCCAAGCCATTTACTGCGATTATTGACGGCGCAACTTTTTTCATGCTTTGCATAAACAAAGTTTCATCAGCCGTATAAATCATGTCATAAATCAAAGCGCCATCATTAAGCACAGCTACTTGAGCAAAAAGTGGATTATCAGTGGTATTAGGGGTGGTATTAATCACAATATCATATGCCTGCTCTGGATCATATTCGTCAATAAGCCGTGAAACACTCACAAAATCATCGAGTTTGTCCCAGTTACGCATCAATAAATCAATGCACTGTGGTTTGGCAGCTTCCAGTGCCGGAATCACCGAATGAATCACGCTACCACTACCAAGAATCAGGATTTTTTTGTCAGCTAATGAGAATCCGCGGCGGGTTATATCATTGACCAAACCAATACCATCGGTATTATAGGCAACAATTAAATCATCTTTCAATAACAGCAAATTGGCGCTTTTGGCAATCATTGCATCATGATGGTGAGTATTGGCTAGCGTGTATGCCCGTGATTTAAACGGGGCGGTCACATTCACCGCCAATCCGCCGTTTTTGAAAAATTCACTAACCAAATGTTCAAAATCATCCAATGGGGAAAATATCTTACCATAGGATAATTCAATATTGCATTCGCTGGCAAATTGCTGCCAGATTTGTGGTGAACGACTGTGTTCTATAGGATTTCCAACCACTGCTAATTGTTGCATCAAGCTTCTCCGCACTAAATTTATTTTTTAACCGATAATTTTACCATTAATCATGGCGATTGGGCAGAACAATGGACAGCGCGGATAAATTTAGATTTTAATTCTGATTTTGAAATTCGCGGAGGGCAATTAATAAGGCATATAGTTCAAAACTAACATGATCACTAACTGCTGGACCAATAATTGACCGCGCTTTTAGCAAATTATTATCTATTTTAAGATAACGGACTTCCTGCGAACCAGATTCCACTAGACCATTATAGGCATCACGGCTATTTTGCTCCGGCACCACCGAATCTTGAACCAATGAAACCAAGGTTATCGGATTGCTGGTGCGCCAATTGACAATATCGGCTTGCGCCGCCATTTTTAATAAGCGCGGATCGCTGGCTGCACCTGATTTCATCAGTGGCGCGACACTATTAAATAACGGATTATAAATTACGCCTTGATCGCTTTTAAACAAGGCCGCGCCAAAATATTTTAGAACCAGCGGAAAAGTTTTCAAGCGGGTTAGCGTTAAGCTGTTTAAATCCAAATTTTCCCACTCTTCGACGCTACAACTGGAATCAGGAATAACTGAACACTGTAAACCAAAAAATTGTTGATTTAATAACTCGGAAATGGGAACGCCAGCATAATGGCTGTAAGAGACCATTACATTTGCCAGCAATTCCGGCTTTAGCAATACGCCCCAGAACGCGGTATTGATATTGAATTTATTGTTGCTGTCTCCAACCTGATTAGTCAATAAAAAAGGAAACATTACCCCACTGAGATTATACGCACCTTCAATCGGCACTGTTTTAACCAATTTAATACCCTGATTATTGATTTCGTTACGAAATTTAGCCTGCTGCTGATAAATCCGGCTAAACCACAGCGCGTAAGAAGCCCCCTCAGAATAACCGCTGACAAATAATGGCAACTTTTCAGATTTGGCTAATTGTTGCTGCGAACGCAACTTTTCAACTACGGAAAGCAGCATGTTTTTGCCATCAACCACATTCATTTCCGGATAAATGATATAGGGGTGTACCGCCCGATAATTATCACCCAAACCAATATAATCGGGTGCAACCACGATATAACCGTTGGCGGCGAAAATTGCTGCCAGCATGATGCTTTTATAATCACCAAAATGCAGGGACGGTGCATTCAGTTTACCGGCAATCGTTGAATGAAAAAACAAGACAATCCCTTTGGGATGTGTATATTGCGGCACTAGTAGTAAACCTGAGACTTTTTGCAGTCCATCCGGAGAAGGAGTAGTATATTTGAATCGTGAAAAATGAATAAACTGCCGCGATTCCTCAGCGGTTACACTATTAAATAATTTAGTTTTGGCAAAGACTGGGTTAATCGCGATCTGGATTTGATTATAGCCGGCATTGGGTTGCCCTACCCAGCGCGATTGCAGATATTGATAGCTTTCTTTAACCGCGGCGACACTCATGGTTGATTCTAACGGACGGCTATTGATATAACTTTCGGCTTGGGCATATAGTGATGAAGAAACTGTTAGTCCGGTCTTAGCACTTGCCTGTGGTACAATAATAGCAGCAAAGAACACAGCCAAGCACCAAATATATAATTTAGTAAAAGGATAATTTTTTATCTATTACCCCTTTTTGTTATTAACCAACTAACAGCAAAATCAACTAATGAACCTTGTGCAAAGACTTTAGATTGCGCCATTCCGACACTTCCTAATAGTATATTATGTTGATTGCATCTTTCAAATTCATTTCCAATTTGTGAAAAGAATTGTGTTGAGTAATCAATATCATTGTATTCTTTCCAGGTTCTTACACCGGCATCCAGTATTGGTGCTCCATATTGAGCTATTTTATGATTTCCTGCGCGTACCTCGGCGAGGTGCAACGAAGTACAAGTATTATAATCAGTTCCTAGCATTAATATTTTGCCATTTAACTCATTAATTTTACCCAATGGCGAACGATTGCCTAAGCCATAACTCAATGGATGACCTTCAGTTATATATTTAGCGTCCTTACCTTTTGCTACAAATGACAAAAGAGGATGATCACTCCGTAAAACATCAGGAAATTTACGGAATACCTCAGGGATAATCCCCATTCCAGATGTTGGCGTAATGTGTGGTTCAAATGCAGGCATACAATCTCGAATAGTCTGAAACCAACTTTGAGGTACTGGAGGATTTTTCCATCCAACTGGGTCAGAATAAGATGACGATTGTGCCGGCATAATCAGAGTACCGTTACTGCCAACTAAATTAAGCAACGCCTGAATAACCGTAACTGCACCGCCAACAACCCATCCCAAAGAACTCAATGATGAATGAACTAACAGTACATCATCATGCGTGATTCCTAATGAATGGAGATCACTTTCAATCATTTCACGAGTAACTGGGAATGAGTTTTTGACTATGCAATCACGTTCAGACATGGATCAAATTTATTTCAAACCCAGACGGGCAAATTTACGTTTCCCGACTTGAACTACAAATTCACTGCCTTTAGTCAACTGCTGATTTTTATCGCTGACTTTTTCGCCGTCAATCTTAACCCCACCCTGTTCAATCATTCGGATACCCTCACTGCTGGAAGCAACTAATCCGGCTAGTTTGAGCAAGGCGCCGACACCGATCGAATCGGTGCTTAATTCAACCATCTGCAACTCTAAATCTTCAGGAATTTCATTACGTTTGAAACGGATTTCAAAATCAGCTAGCGCTTTATTGGCTTCATCCGAATTATGAAAACGCGCCACTAGTTCCATTGCCAATTGAACCTTGATATTGCGCGGATTTTCACCGTTGGCAACGGCTTGCTTCAATAGCGCAATTTCTTCGGTAGTTTTTAACGATACCAAATCAAAATAACGCCACATTAAATCGTCAGAAACACTCATAACTTTGCCAAAAATCTCGCTTGCCGGTTCGGCAATTCCAATGTAGTTACCCAAAGATTTTGACATTTTATTGACACCATCCAAACCTTCCAACAGCGGCAACATAATTACCACTTGCGGTTTTTGCTGATGGTCTTTTTGCTGCTCACGCCCCATGAGCAGATTGAATTTCTGATCGGTACCGCCTAATTCAATGTCGGCTTTCATGGCCACTGAATCATAACCCTGCAATAGCGGATACATAAACTCATGAATTGAAATCGATTGATTATTTTTAAAGCGTTTGGAGAAGTCATCTCGTTCCAGCATCCGCGCCACGGTCTGACTCGCCGCTAATTTCAACATTCCCGCCGCACCAAGTTCATTTAACCAGGTGGAATTAAAACAAATTTCGGTTTTTTCGGGATCAAGAATTTTGAAGACTTGCTTGGTATAAGTCTCGGCATTGATTTTAATTTGTTCCGGCGTTAACGGTGGGCGAGTAGCATTTTTACCAGTGGGATCACCAATCATTCCAGTAAAATCACCAATCAAAAACATGATATGATGCCCTAAATCTTGCAATTGACGCATTTTAGTCAATAACACCGTATGCCCTAAATGTAAATCCGGTGCCGTCGGATCAAAACCGGCTTTCACTCGCAATGGACGATTTTCTTTTAGTTTTGCAATTAGTTCTTCTTCCAATAATAACTCGTCCACACCTTTTTTTATGATTGCCAATTGTGCCTGAATATCCATTATTTTCCTCTTACTTTTTGCGATTAAAATTTATCTATAAATTAATTTAGCAGATGTTACACACGTTTATATTTTATCATGCGAACACCACAATTTAACTTATTAACTGCTGTTACGATGCAGCTTTACTAGTTGCCAGCTGCAAATAGCGCGCGTGCGAAAGCACCACTCCAGTAGCCACCGAAACATTTAATGACTGAGTATTACCAAACATTGGAATACTCACCAGATAATCACAGCTCTCGGCTACCAACCGGCGGATTCCATCTCCCTCCGACCCCATTACCCATACCATTTTATTGTCCGGCTTAAAATCAAACAAACTCACCGAGCGGTCGGCTAATGTTGTTCCGGCAATCCAGAAACCATATTTCTTGATTTCATCCAAAGTCCGGGCTAAATTGTTCACCACCAACACCGGAAGATGATTAATTGCGCCTGATGAAACCTTGGCTACAGTAGCATTAATGCTGGCGGAATTATCTTTCGGTAAAATTATCGCATCAACCCCAAAGCAATCACAACTACGAATTATCGCCCCAAGGTTATGTGGATCGGTAACACCATCCAACACCACGATAGTTGCGGTTTTACGCTGATCCAACCCGGTTAATAGTTCCTTAAGCGTGGTTTTACTGGCAGCTGGTGCCGTACTTAATTGGGCAACAATTCCCTGATGCTTGCCAGTACCACATAATCGCTCAAGAAATTGTGCACTCACCATCTCAAGCGCAATTCCACGCTCTTGTACCAGTTCCAATACTTCCTGAACTCGTTTATCCCGCCGCTTATCTTCCAAATAAATTTTGTCGATGGATTGCCCATCTTGCCATAATAACGGGGTAATGCTGTGAAAGCCATAAATTAAATTAGCTTTATTCATTAACTAAATCGCTTTCAATTGATACGAACCGTCAGCCTGCGGAATGCCCATCATGGTCATAAATTGCAATAATTGTTCTTTCTTATCCGGCTGAACTTTAGAATTTAGTGTCAAACTATTGGTAGAACCGCTACCGGTTACTGAAATCACCGAATTAGCATCGGTCGTCGAAACATCTAACGCTTGTGAGGCTAAGTCAACACTAACCTGATAACTGCCTATTGGATTTATCGGCGAAATTCCTGAACCGACATTATTGAGGGTTAGATTAACACTCCCCTGCATTTTTTTACCAATCAACAGATTATCAGCAGACAAACGTACGCTGCCCGATAAATTCAAGGTATTCAAATTACCCATAAACGGGGTCAGTTGATCAAGCGATAATGCCAGATTGACATTATTAACGGCAATACCGTTTTTAGTTAAACTCACTGCGGCAATTGTTTGATTAGAGGCAGTTAAATTTACCGTCACGATTTTTTTAAAACCAAATTTAATTTGCCAGCCAATCATGATAATCGGAACAACTTTTTTACCGACCTTATCATTGGCCTGCAGGAGTGCCATTCCATTCCAAAAACTCCCCTGCTCATTTATTGTACTAACCCGGTTGCCAGAATAATGTCCGAGCATTGAACCCATGACCCAAGCCGGCGTATTTACGATGAGACTGATGACAAACACCGTTGCAACTGCCGAATAAATTAAAATTTTACGTGCTTTACTCATTGTTGTTTTACCCAAAACGTCGCATTAAACGAAACATAGCCTGATTGAGCTTGACGAATTATCGACACTTGCGATGGAAAAATTGCGTAACTCTTGCGAAATTGATCCATCAGCACCATTACCTGACTAAACTGCGCGTTCGGCACATTAACCGTCAGTTGTCCCCCCTGAATTAAGATATCCGGATTTTCGACCTGCAATACCTGAGTAATATCGCCTTTGATTTTATCAATACTGACATCATTAAATGAATTGGCATCAACCTGAGAAACACCCTTATATGCAGTCGCTGCTTGTTTGGAATAGGCTGTAAAGCGGCTTAAGCCATTTACATCATTGGCAACATTATTTTTTAGTGAAATCAGGCCGCTGACTAGTCCATAAAAAACAACGACTACAATAAATACTGCCATTGCGCCAACCAATTGTTGCTCACGCGGCTGCAATTGCTGCCATTTATCTTTCAATAGCTGCAGTTTTGGCTCAAAAATTTCTATAAATCTATCCAGATGCTTTTGCCACGGTAGTGGCTTGTTAGTTTTATTTTGCTTGTTGAACATTTCCGGCATCCATTCTTGAAATAATCTGTAAGCTTACCACCCACGCCGCATCTTGTAAGGAAGCTTGGGTACTATTTTGGCTATTAGTGGCTGAATTATCATCGGCAATTCCACCACCGCCACTGGAGCTACTACTGCTAGTTTGCGCCGCCTTGTAGCTCTTATAATCACTGATGGTGGCACCAATCCGCCGCGTGGCTAAGATTGTTTGATAATTACTGAATTGTGCCGTATCAAATTGATCGTTTAAGAAAATGTCCAATTCATTGCCATTATATTGTACGCCAATTATTGAGCTAGTCCCAACATTGGGAACCGTGCGCAAAAAAACATCCAATAAGCTAACCATATCACTTGGTGCATACAAGCCTTTTTGATGCTCCAAGTCGGTTAGTTTATCATCCACTTGCGGCAATAAATTAGCAGTATATTTGGAATTGGTAACACTAACGATACCTTTTAAATCATTACCGATTTGACTACGTAAACTCGATTGTTTATACAATAAATAACCCAAATTTAAAAACCAGTAAACCAGAAATATTCCGATACAAACTCCAGCCGTTTTAGCTAGCCGCTTTAACTGCAGCAGCGATTCAGGTTTAATTTTAAAATTAAACCGCCGGCTTTTCTCATTATAAAAATTCCAGTGAGTAACCCCATAATGTAATTCTTCATTGACTATACATTCGAGATGATATTTTTCGTTGATTAACTGAACTGTTTCAAGATTATCACAATAAACATTAATTTTATCTTGTTGATAATTTTCGAGCATTTGTCCAAGCAAGTCCGGCAATGGGTAATTGTCATCCAATAAAAAATATTCATAAGCGGAAGTACGGATAAATTTATTATTTCCATTTAAGTAAACCGTCCATACAGGATCATTATAAGTCAATAGATACGGAAACGGTTGAATAAACTTAACTTGTTTAACGTGTTCCGCCAGCGAATTGAGCAAATTTTGATAAAACTCGCGTTCCAAGATCGCAACAAATGAGCTACCTTCGGAAAGCCGGAGTAAAATTGGCTTGCAATTCTCAATATCTTCCGCCAGATATTCTTCAGTCAGACTTAGTAAAAAATCTTCATTAATCTTGCGATCACTAATTGCACCAAGTTCAACCGGAACAATCGTTGCCAGTGTTGGCGCTAAATATATTTCAATGTGTTCAAATATTAATTCCAATGCCTGCGCGATGCTCCCGTTACCAGTTTGTAACTCTTCAGGACCCTCGGGAATTTGCCATTGCACATTGGCTAAATCTTCATTATCAATAAAAATACGTAATATCGTCATTCAGGATGCTGCCATAAAATTTGCGGCCATTGGCCACTACGGTTTTGCCGATAAACAAATGCTACCCAGCGAAATTGATCCTCATAATCATCAATTGTTACATGAATAGTAAAATAACTCGAACTAGTCACTAATCCCGCGGTATTAACTTGAATACCATTTTTAGCCGCAGATTGTCCAACCGGATTTAAATTAACACCATTTTGCGTTAAAAAAGTTGTTACCGCTTGTGAATTTTTAAACGGCTGACTTAAACGGGCACTAACCATCCGTTGAGCAATTGCCATTGAAATACCGCCTTTGGCGGCAATCACTTCGGCTGGAGCAGTATTAACATTAACCGCTTGTCCAAAGCCAAAATTTAAATTATTTTGTAAATAATTTACCGCACTCTCGGCGCTTTCAGCAGTTAAACCATAACCATTTACCGGAATAGCCGTAGTGTACTGCGCGAGTTTTTGAACAATTTCCGGGGTGGTTCCTTTAACCAAAATTAATTCCGACAAATCAACAAACGGTCGCCCTGCCGGACGATATGCGGGCTTACCCATTGTGTACTGCAACATAATATCATTTTGATTTACCGGTGATGCAATATAAAAAGCAATATTATACGCTAAAGATTGCGGTAAATTCAGATAACCTAATAACTGTGAAAATTGCGCTAGGACATTTTTATTTACAACGCCACGATTAACCAAATCATTAAGGTTAAATTTACTCTGCTCATCAATAACATAACCGCTCATGTAAACATCGTCTAAAACTTTAGTTTTTGGAAACGGTTGTGCCCAAATATCGGTCAAGGCATCAAAAGCCTGCGTTGCCCCGCTGGTTGCCAATCCGGCGCGCCCAAAATCGACTGCACTATAGGCTATTGAGGTTGCCTGCTCAATCAACTGGCGATTTTCCAAGCGTTTAATCATCCGATAATTGGTTACCGTTAAATTGGCAATAATAACCATTACGATTACCACAATTACCAACACCGTAACCAGCGCCGCCCCGCGATTTTTAGTATTTGCCATCACACCGAGAACTCCCGCTCAATGCTTTCACCGGATTTTAAATTAAGCAATATTTTCAAACCTTTTGGCAACACGGTTGGATCGCCACCAACCGGTGGCCAGCTATCGCGCCATTGATTATCCGGATATAGGTAACTAGCTTGAAAATTAGTTACATTATCAATCAATAAATCAATCTCCGGGCGGGTAGCAATGACTCGATTAAGTACCGGCCATACCACCAGATATAAACTACCATTGGTATAACGATAACCAACCCGTTTTGGGGGTGTAATTTCCTGTATCCCACTGCCACCAATGTAGCCACTTAGCGTCATTTCTAGTTGCGAGTCGTAAATTCCAGTCAGTTTCGATTTTCCAAGAATTGCCGGTAAAACATTACCGTTTTCATCGCGCGCCACCAGCGGAATAACCCGGTTGCGACTGCCACCCAGATTTGACATTGCCAGAGACAAATTACCCCATTTATCCTGAGCTTTACCAGCCACTTCTTTAGTGGTTACCAAAGAAGTCACAATCCGATAGGACACTACCGAAATAAAGGCAAAGATAATTATTGCCACCATAATTTCAATTAAGGTAAAGCCACGAAAAGTTATTGGTTTGTTCATATCAATATTGCGATATAAAATTTACGGTTTTAAAGATGGTATAATTTGGCGTCTGTGCATCACTCATGGATATCGTAATTCTTCTAAAATACGGATTGGGCGTTTGAGTAACGGTTTCTACCACATTAAAAGTAACTCCAGCCATTGATATGCTCTTTTTTACTTCACCCATATCCGGATACTGACCGGCAATAACCAGCGCATGATATTCATTTTCAGCAACCCAGGTTGCCACTTCGCGCACAAAACTATCATGAACATCCTGAATAATCGTCCCAATTGCACGAGTGGCTGAGGCAAGTACAATCGCAATAATCATTAATGCCACCAAACATTCAATCAGTGTGAAACCGTCTTTCTTTATTTGCATCAATAAGAAACCTTGTAACGTCCACTCATATCGCCATCAATCCATGCCGAATAACTATCATCAGCCACTTGTACTGAAATATCACCATTATCGCCGCTAGGAAGGAAAAAAATCGGCTGCTTATCCTTGATTGCTACACCATTAACCAGCACCTGTGATATCCTTAATTCTTTCGGCCAACCCCACGCCACTAGCCGCGAAATCGGCAGGTCATTCCATTCGCCATCGCGGTATTTTTTACAAACCATCGACTTTGGCGTTACCTGACAGGAAACAACACTGCTGGTAAATACCGCCTCATCGGCTAAAATCGAAAAGGTATTAGCTATTTTTTCAGCGTTTCCCTGAAAGCGTGAATAGCTGGGGCCCCCAACATTTAGCGTAACCACGGTAGTCATTACCGCTAAGAGAACCAACACTACCATAATTTCAATTAAGGTAAAGCCACTGTTTTTATTCATAGCACATTTCAGAACAAAGGCACGAGTTTAAAAAACCCGTGCCCGATAATTTAATAGCAATAGATAACCAAATGACAACTTATGTCTATTGCCAGCTGCCAATCACTGCTGGCCCATTAGCACCCGCTGAAGTTGGACCGTCCGGACCATAAGTATAAACATCAATTTCACCATGTTTACCTGGATTTTCATATTGATAATCATTGCCCCATGGATCTTTGGGTAATTTTTCCAGATAACCGCCGGATTTATAATTGTTCGGGATTGGCGCAATTGTTGGTTGTTGAACAAGTGATTGCAAACCTTGTTGATTAGTCGGGTAACGCATATTATCCAATTTATACAGCTTAAGAGCGTTCATCATCGAAGAAATATCCGCTTGTGCCGCAACCCGTCTAGCATCATCAGTCCGCCCCAACACCCGCGGAACCACCAATGCTGCCATAATTCCCAAAATCACCAATACCACCATGATCTCAATCAGAGTAAAACCGGCGCGTTTTCTATTTATTTTTTGCATAACAGTAAGCCTTTCACTAAACACACTAAACTGTTTAACTTATAATTAGCAGGCATTTTAGCATAATTGTTTTAACTGACGCTAAATTTTATAAGCCAAGAACATCATTCATAGTATAAAAGCCAGCTGGTTGACGTATAACATATTCTGCGGCAACCAGAGCACCCTCAGCAAAACTTTTACGATTGGTAATCTCACTAGTTAGGTTTAATTCCTCACCATTCAAAATAAAACTAACCGTATGTTTACCAACAATGTCACCGCCGCGAACTACTGCAAAGCCAATTTCATCGGGTTTGCGAAAGTTGTCAACACCATGGCGACCAAACACAGCCACCTCGGACAGTTTTTGCCCGCGGGCAACAGCCACCGCTTCCCCCAACCGTAAACCGGTGCCGGACGGAGCATCTTTTTTCTGGCGATGATGGCTTTCAATAATTTCTACTTCTGCTTGAGGTAAATAACGAGTTGCGGTTTCAACCAGTTTAAATAACGCATTTACCGATAAACTCATATTGGGCGACATTAAAATCGGAATTTCCTCTGCGGCAGCAGTTATTTTTGCCAACTGTTCGGGGTTAAACCCGGTGGTTCCAATAACCAAGGCAATTTTTTGCTTGAGACACCAGGTTAATAGCTCCATACTTGCTTCAGGAATGGTGAAATCGATAACTACTTGCGCAGTCGTTGTTTCCGGAAACACTGTATAGTGTCTGGTTTTATCTTGTAAATCTTTTTCACTAACTTTAGTAAATGATAGTGCATAGCGCTCCGGCGCGGATTTCATTATATCCGCAATTTCTTGCCCCATTCGTCCACTGGCACCATGTAATCCGACTTTCAACATTTCGCTGCTAGCTCCTTATTTAATAAAAGGCTGTCCAACTGACTCAACCGATGTCAGTAAACCACTTGATTCAAAATTAACATTCACAATATAGCTATTCACCAATTTATCATTTTTGTAATCTTGATAGACATATTGCCACTGACTACTCTCAAACATAAATTGTGTTGTTGGATGTCCCATTACGTAGACTACTTGATCCTTGGTCATCCCAACTTTCAATTGGGCTAATTGTCCATTTGTAATGTAATTACCCTGCTGCACTGGATACATATACGGAAAGCGCCACTGCGAAAAATTAACCCCTGAACAACCGATAATTAATAGTGAAATAACCAGAGCATTTAGTGTGTTTTTATTTATTAACTTCATCAAATCTACCAAAAAATTTGCATAAAGCGCTATTTTACCCTTAAAATAGCAAACTTGTAGCAAATTAATCGGTTTATATAATTAACCGCAAAATTGCTAAACCGTAAAAATTATCCTAAAGCTTTATCGCAGCCCTTAAGAAAAATAAAGTGTTCACAATTACAATTTGTTGGATTGGTTAAATAAACGATGATGAATTCACACGACTATCTAAAACATCTCAATATAAAAGTTACACCGCATAAAATTGCGATGCTCGAACTTTTCGAACGCTTTCGCCACCTTGATGCAATGCAGTCAATCAAAATTCTCGACAAACAAGGCATCAACATCAGTACCGCCACGGTCTACCGGATATTATCTGAATTTGAACAACACCAAATAATTACTCGGCATTATTTTGGTAATGATCAGGGAATCTATGAGCTAAATCGGAATTCAGAACATCATGACCACCTTATTTGCGTTGTCTGCGGTAAAGTGATTGAATTCATCAATCCGCAAATAGAAGAATTACAATTGCAAATTGCCGCGGAAAATAATTTCATCGTCCGTAATCATTACTTGAATATTTTTGGCACTTGTAAGGATTGTAATAACAACTAGAATCATTAATCTTGTTAACCAGTGGTAAAACTAATTTTTGACTCTAAAAAATCTAAACCTTATATTGCTGTCATTTCGACTAATCTAAGTAGCATCCCCTTAGACAACTATCAGTTAACGATATAAAGAAATTGGTTAACTACTTCGGTGCATTTTAGCATCGCTAAATAATTATTGGTCAAGTATAACGACCATATGCTAAAATTTGCGGTTAAACTGTTAGGTGTTAGTAAACACACTCATCTACTACAACAATAACACATTGATAAATTTAAATAAGTACAAAATAAACCACACTAAATGAACCGAGAAATCATTGGCAATGAAATATCCTAATCTTAATCAGACAATCGCTAGCGGTAGCAAGTTATTACATTTTCTAATTATTTTTTCAGCTGCTTGGGGCATTGCGAAAATTTGCTGGTGGTTAATTAATCCGTTGGGTTATAATATCCCAAGCAATACCTATGTAAGCGCTCAAAGCTCAGATGGAGTAACCTTGGGAATTACCAACCGTGCTCCATTTGGAGTTATCGTCGTCAAAAAAGAAGAAAAAGCCGAACCAAGCATTGTTTCGCAAGTTAAAGTAACTGGCGTTTATGCAGGCGGTGCCAAAAATAGTATCGCGTTCTTGTTAATTAATGGGAAAAACAGTATTGCGATGGTTGGAGAGAGCGTCCTTGGTGCTACACTAACCGCAGTTAAACAAGACGGCATTATCTTACGTTTAAATAATCAGGATATTGCAATTAATGTTGATGGCAGCAATACTACGAACACCGCTAATGCTCCAACCACAATGTCGAACAATGCGGCACCGCAACCGTTCACCCCACCATCACAACCGGATAACAATAGCAATAATCAGCAACCATCAAATAATCAACCTTCAACCTCAATGGCACCAAATAATAGTGGTGGTGATGGTGATAGCCTTGCTGATAAGCGGCGTAAAATGATTGAAGCATTCCAACGGCAAAATGCCAATGCAGATAACGATAACAATAGTGCTAATAACAACAATAGTAATAACCAACAACCGGCCAATTAAAAAATAAAATCTCAAGGGAACCCGTTTAATGAACTTAACTTTAAAAAAATTATGCCTAACACTTTGTAGCGTATCGTTAATGGGTGGTGCTTTTGCAGTTAACCCTAGCGCGGCGCCAACTCCGACACCACAAGCGACTAGTAAAACATCAAATAATAGCGGAAGTTCAGCTACTCCATCAGCAAATCCAGCTTTCAGCGCTACATCGGATGACAAGATTGTATTAAATTTTGAAAATGCTGACATCCAAACTGTAATCAAGGCAATTAGCAAACTATCCGGAAAGAATTTTGTGATTGATCCACGGGTTAAAGGAACTGTAAATATCGTTTCCGATCAACCGGTATCTAAAGCCGAAAGTTATAAAGTTCTCGAAGCGGCTTTGCGGATGCAAGGATTTGCCACTGTTGAGGCTGATGGTGTTATTAAAGTATTACCGGAAACTGATGCTAAAACTTATGGCATGCGCACCGACAGTATGGGTAAAAATCCTGGTGACCAATTAATTACCCGCGTATTCTCAATTGATAACGGTTCGGCAACTCAGCTTGCTAATACTTTACGCCCGATGGTTTCACCAAATAACTCAATTTCAGTTTATCCCAACAGTAATGCGATCGTGGTAACTGATTACGCTTCGAATATGACCAGAATTGCTAAAATCATCAATGACCTACGCGTTACCAAAACTAACGATGTCCCACCTGCAGTAATTAAAATCAAATATGCAACCGCTGCTGATGTTGCTCAGACTCTACAAAGTTATCTCGGACAAGCAACCGGCGGTAGTGGAGCCGGAGGTGGCGGCTCAGCGGGCGGTGATAATGGACCGGCAGTTTCAATTACCGTTGACCCTAATTCTAATTCGATTATTATTTCTTCACGGGTTCCGGCTAAAATTGAAGAACTAAAGAAAATTGCCCTGTCACTGGATAATGAAGCCACTAAAAGCAATAATAATTTACATGTTGTTTATTTAAAAAATGCAGATGCTTCTCATATAGCTGAAGTATTAAATGTGATTGCCGCTGGACAATCGGAACCTGATATGCCACCATCGCCAGCCTCACGCTCATTATCTGATACCTCGTCACAGTTATCATCCAGTGGTAGTGGTGGAGGCAGCAGTGGCGGCTCACCGTTTGGCAGTGGGGGCGGCGGTAGTTCCGGTGGCGCGAAACCACAACAAAGTACCAGTAATCGACCAACAACCGGACAAAATAATGATAAAAACGCGCCTAAAGTGTTGATTCAGGCCGAACCAACTACCAATGCCTTGATTATTCAAGCACCGGAACAAATTTATCGAAATTTACGGATGATTATTACCATGTTGGATGTCCGTCGGGTACAGGTTATGATTGAGGCCTTGATTGCCGATGTCGATACTTCCGAGCAAGGTACCTTTGGTATTCAATGGATTGGCGGTGCTGGAAATAATAACCTTGGTGTTGGTGTAGTTTCCAACTACGCTGGTGGTGGCAGCAGCGCTAGCAGCCTAATTACTTCAGGAATGGCCATCGCGCAAGGCGCTAATGGTTCTACTGGCATGACCAGTACCCCTTCAATTCCAGGTGAAGTTTATGTGGGATTGGTTACCGGAACTACTACCATTGGTGGTCAAACTGTACCGACGATTTCAACATTGGCGGATATGTTATCTGCCAATAGTGCCAATAATATTTTGGGTCGCCCAACCTTATTAACACTGGATAATGAAGAGGCTTCAATTTTTGTCGGACAAAACGTGGGTATTCCAACCGGCTCATTCCAAAATAGCGCTGCGGCACCGGGAAGCATTTCAACCGCTAATGCCCGCCAAGATGTTGGAACAGTACTTAGAATTAAGCCGCTAGTTACTCAAAGCGGAGCGATTCAATTATCGGTATTTGAAGAAAATTCATTGATTGACAATACCGGTTTAACGGCGCAACAATTATTACAAAATGGTCCGAATTTTAATAAACGCAATATCAAAACCCAAATCTTGGTTGATGATGGACAGATTATTGCCTTGGGTGGAATGACTCAGGATCAGATTTTGATGCAAAATAATGGTATCCCAGTATTAAGTTCAATTCCGTATTTGGGTTGGCTATTTAGTTGGCAAAGTCGGTCGCATGTCAAACAAAACATGGTTATTTTCCTGCGCCCGGTAATTATTCGCAACAAAGACGGTTATAAAGCACTTACCAACCAGCGTTACAGCTATATTATGGGTCAAGAAAACATGATTCAAGCTAAAGGCAACGTATTGTTCCCACAAATTGATCCAGTCAACTTGGAAAATCAAGTGCCGTATGATAATTCTATCCCACCGCAAAATGCCAATGTTCCTGTAACGCCAATTGTAGATTTACGCTCAAATGCAGTACAGAGTGGTAAAACTCAATTAAGTCCGCCACAACCGATTAGTCAGGCGCTGCAACAACCGCAAAATAATTTATTAAATAATCCAATGTATCAATCAAATAACAGTAAAACCGGTACCAGTGTTGTTCAAACAGCACCTAATGCAGTAGTTATAACCAATAATCAGACCAATCAACAATAATGGAACAGGTAAAATTTTCTCCAAATAAATACTCGCGGCGTATACCCTACACTTACGCCCGTGCCAATAAGGTATGTATTTTTGCTGCTGATGACGAATTCGTTCATATTGCAACCTCCAATAAGCAGCTAAAACCCTTGGTGATGACTGAGTTAAAACGCAAAATCAATCGACCAATAAAATATACCTTTATTGAAGAAAAATTATTTGATTCAATTGCCGCAGAAGCTTATTCCAGCGCCAATGCTGCGGCAGTGGTTGATGATATTCAGGATGATATCGACATTTCTGATTTGATGCAAAATCTGCAAAAAACCGAGGATTTATTGGAATCAGAAAATGATGCGCCAGTAATCAAAATCATTAATGCTTTTTTGACTCAAGCGGTGAAAGAAGATGCTTCGGATGTCCATCTTGATGCCTATGAACGCAATTCGTTGGTGCGTTTCCGCCGTGATGGAGTGTTACATAAAATTATTGATGTCAACCCCGGTCTGCATGCCGCTTTGGTTTCGCGGATTAAAATTATGGCACAATTAGATATTGCTGAAAAGCGCTTGCCGCAAGATGGACGGATCGCACTACGGCTAGCTGGTCGTGAAGTCGATTTGCGGGTTTCAACCATTCCTACCGCTCATGGTGAACGAATCGTAATGCGTTTACTCGATAAAAACAAAGAGCGTTTGCAACTTGAAACCCTTGGGATGGCCGCCGATACGCTTGGCAATGTCGATAAGCTGATTACTCGCCCCCATGGGATTTTCTTGGTAACCGGACCAACCGGTTCCGGTAAATCGACTACGCTCTATGCGGCATTGGCACGGATTGATTCAAATGCCTTAAATATCATGACAGTGGAAGATCCGGTAGAGTACGAAATCCCCGGATTAAGCCAAACTCAAGTGAATTCTAAAATTGACATGACTTTTGCCCGCGCCCTCCGCTCTATTTTACGGCAAGATCCGGATGTAGTAATGATCGGGGAGATTCGTGATTTGGAAACCGCTGAAATTGCTGTCCAATCAAGTTTGACCGGACATTTGGTACTAGCGACCCTCCATACCAACTCGGCCGCTGCCACTATTACCCGTTTATTGGATATGGGAATTGAGTCATTCTTGCTGTCATCAACATTATCTGGTATTCTAGCCCAACGTTTGATTCGCTTATTGTGCCCTAAGTGTAAAGTTGAAAATACTGCATTGAATGAGTCGATGCGCAACGAATTGGGAATTCCGGCAGATGTAGTTGTTTATAAGGCGGCAGGATGTGATTATTGCAGCGGAACCGGTTACAAAGGTCGAAATGGTATTCATGAATTGCTGATGGTGGATGATGAAGTACAACGGATGATCCATAACAACATGGGTGAAACGGCGATAGAAGCGTACGCGGTAAAAAATCAGGGGATGCGGACGCTCAGGATGGATGCCTTGCGCTGGGTTATGGATGGACGGACATCCATTGAAGAAATTATTTCGATTACCAAAGAATAAACATGCAAACATTTAGCTATAAGGCCATTGACAAAAATGGTCGCGATAAAAGCGGCGTAATTCAGGCAGAAACGGCCAAGCAGGCGCGCCAATTATTGCGCAATCAGGGATTAATTGCGTCGCACATTGAATCTGAAAAAGATCGCAAGGCTAAATCTGCCAAAAATGTCACTTTCAAGAAAAAACCGATTTCGGCACTGGAACTATCACTAATTACCCGCCAATTTGCCATTTTACTAAATTCGGGAATGTCAATCGAACAGGCATTATCTGCGCTAAGCGACCAATTGGAAAATCATGAGCAAAAAGCAATCATGAGTGGGGTGCGCAGTGAGGTTTTGGGTGGACGGTCGTTGGCAGCCTCAATGCGAATGTATCCTAAGGTTTTTCCGCCGGTATATTGTAGCTTGGTTAGTGCCGGTGAACAATCTGGAAGTCTGGGTAATGTAATGACCAAGCTCGCCGATTACAGCGATAAAACCCGGGAATTAACCGGTAAAATCATGATGGCGCTACTCTATCCGATTATCGTATGTATTGTTGCGGTGTTGGTTATTGTAGCATTGCTGGTATTTGTGGTACCACAGGTGGTTAAAGTTTTTGAGGCCTCCAAACAAACCCTGCCTTTAATTACCCGTGGGATGATTGCCACCAGTAATGGTTTGCGGAGCTATGGGATTTACCTGTTAATTGCCATAATTTTGGCGGTGATAACCTTTAAGCGCTCGCTGAAAAAACCGGAAAACCGGATTAATTTTCACCGCAAATTGCTAACTTTGCCGATTGCCGGGCGATTATTGATTAACATTGATTTGGCGCGCTTTACCAATACCTTGGCGATGCTGTTATCCAGTGGCGTACCGATGTTACAGGCACTGGAAGCCAGTCGTGATACAATCAATAATTTCATGCTTAAAAATGCCATCGATCGTGCGTTGATCATGGTGCGTGAAGGGGTTGGCTTGGCGGTTGCGCTCAAAGCTCAAAATGCTTTTCCGCCAGTAGTAATCCATCTAATCGCCAGTGGTGAAAAATCCGGAAATCTCGATCATTTGCTGGAACAAGCCGGCAGCCATCAGGAGCTGGAATTATCTCACCGCAGCCAGTTATTAACCGGCATTCTTGAACCGGCATTGATCGTCTTCATGGGGGGGGTGGTTATGCTGATTGTAATTGGTATCATGCTGCCGATTCTGAATATGAATCAGATTGTCCACTAAGTAATAAATTTAATAAAAAACAGCGAAACTTCCCGCTTCGCTGTTTTTTATTAACACGCTTAGATTACTACTGATAATGCCGTTGCAGCACCAACCCCAAACGGCGAATGCCTTCAACGATTCGCTCTTCCTGCATATTGGAATAGTTAAGCCGTAAAAAATTGCGATGATGGGTATTGGGAAAAAACGGTGCACCCGGCACAAATGCCACTTTTTCCTGCAGCGCTTCATCTAGCAGCCGCGCAGCATCAATCCCATCCTTAAGCTCAACCCAAGTAAACAATCCCCCTTCAGGAATCGTATATTTAACCGTTGCCGGAAAATATTTACGGATACTTTCAAGCATTAAATCACGTCGTTGTTTATAAACCTGACGAATTTGAGCGATATGCTCATTCAAGTTGTATTGCTGCATATACAATGCGATTTCACGCTGGGCAATACTACTGCATTGTAAATCACTCGCCTGTTTCATCAGGACAAATTTACGTAAAATATCGGGATTGGCACACATCCAACCGATTCGATAGCCCGGACAGAAAGTTTTAGAAAATGAGCCGAGATAAATAACCCAGCCTTCATCGTCAAAGCTCTTAATTGCCGGATAGGAATCGCCCTCAAAGCGTAATTCACCATAGGGGTTATCTTCAATTACCGGAATCTGGTACCGCGCGGCAAGCTTGGCCAATTGCTGACGCCGAGCTACTGACATTGTTCTGCCAGTCGGATTTTGAAAATCCGGCACCGTATAAATCATTTTTGCTTCCGGGTGCTGTGCCAAGGTTTTTTCCAATTCAGAAATAATCATCCCCTCTTCATCCATCGGGATTTCCAGATAGCGCGGCTGGCAAGAGTTAAAAGCGTTGATAGCACCCAGATAAGTTGGACTTTCACAAATTACGTAATCATCTTTATCTAAAAATAATCGCCCGCAAAATTCAATCCCCTGCTGAGATCCGGCAGTTATCAGAATATCTTCAGCTGCTACCATCACTCGCGCCCGTATCATTCGCTCTTTAGCAATAATTTCACGCAATTGAGGAAAACCCTCGGTTGGACTATATTGTAAGGCGGCTTGTCCTTGGGTTGCCAACACTTGGGCGGTTATCTGCGTGATTTCTGCGACCGGAAACAATTCCGGTGCCGGGAGTCCGCCAGCAAATGAAATAACTTCCGGCATTTCGGTTAATTTTAAAATTTCTCTGATTTCCGAAGCACGCAAATTGGCAGCGCGCTCGGCAAAACGTATTTTCATTAATTGTCCCTATAAAAGTTTTACTGTAATTGAGTATTATGCACTGTGCCTATTTCAAACCTGATTTCAGCATTTCATCAGCGGATAATCGGTATAACCATGTCCATCACCTCCGTAGAAAGTCGTAGGATCTGGCTGATTTAATTCGGCACTGGCGGCAAATCTTTGTACCAAATCCGGATTGGCAATAAACAATTGTCCCCACGCCGCTGCATCGGCATTTCCAGCCGCGACCTCGTCAGCGGCATCTGCAAAAGAGAGCTGTTGATTAATAATGTAATTGCCGCCAAACTGCTGTTTAAGCACACTAGCTAGATTATCATCACCAATTACCGCCCGTGAACAGATAAAGGCAATTTGTAATTTACCCAATTCTCGTGCGACATAGCTAAATGTTGCCAATGGATTGGAATCCCCCATTGATTGGGCATCACAACGAGGTGCTAAATGCACACCAACTCGATCAGCGCCCCACACATCAATCACCGCCTGAGTAACTTCCAACAATAACCGCGCGCGATTTTCAATACTACCACCATATTCGTCGCTACGTTTATTGCTATTATCCTGCAAAAATTGATCCAGCAGATAACCGTTGGCTCCATGAATCTCAACGCCGTCAAACCCGGCTAATTTGGCATTTTGTGCCGCTTGACGATAATCCTCAACCAGCGCTTTAATTTCGGCGAGGGTTAAAGCACGGGGTGTTTCATAGGGTTTAATTGGGCGAACATGACTTGGGTGACCATCGGCCGCGATTTCGCTGGCAGAAACCGGGCGTTCGCCATTTAGGAAGCTCGAATCTGACAATCGACCAACATGCCATAACTGTAAGACGATCTTGCCGCCAGCCTGGTGAACCGCTGCGGTAACTTTTTGCCAACCGGCAGTCTGTGGTTCCGACCAAATCCCCGGCGTATCGGGATAGCCAACACCTTGCGGAGAAATTGAGGTCGCCTCGCTGATAATTAAGCCGGCACCGGCACGTTGACGGTAATATTCAACCATCAGATCGTTGGGAACCCGATTTTCACTTGCGCGACACCGGGTTAGCGGTGCCATAATAATTCGATTTTTTAGTTCCAACGCACCAAATTTAATTGGCTGTAATAATATTGACATCTATTGATCCTCTGCTGTAATATTTTTTGAATTTAAGTGTCCAACATCCACATCCGTTGAATATCGATGTTTTCGGTATTGCCGAATTTGCGGCTGCCAGCTTGATTTAACTACAATTCCTATCTCATTAGCCCGATGATTATTTTTGGTGCACCTATTGTATACAATATATTGAAAAAAGTCAAGAGCCACTAGCGAACTAAATTGCTCATTCGAGCGTGAAACATCGCTGGTGATTTTTGTAAGTATCAAAAACAATCTAATTACAACATTAAATTTAGCTAAGCTATAAAAATACTTAACAACTACACCCGTCAATCTCATTGAATTTATGTAGCTTTTCGTAACTC
>CAZATM010000060.1:0-2352 GCA_964488065.1 uncultured Neisseria sp. | reverse complement strand
TTATAGCACATCCTCTACTAGTCTGTCAACTACTTAAGCACTTCTTTTTTAGCAGCTTTACGTGCTCTCTTAGCGTCATCATTTATATTCCACTGGATTTTATCAATAGCTTCTTGCTCTGTAGAAACCGTACTACTAAATGTATCCCACATAATTTCGTACTTTACACGGTACTGCACAGCGTAATCTACATTGCCATCTGGGTAGGTGTTTTTAACCACCCGATAATAATACATTCCTCTTGCTTTGCTACTAATAATTAGCAGCATATAACACACCCACAAAAACCACACACCTATAATCCACCACATAGTCACCCCCCTATAAAATCTCTTCTTTAATAACCTTGCTATCAGAATCTTTCTTAATGAACCCCTGTAATGCTTCCTCTGCTTCCTCTTTTGTAGGAAATTGACCGCATACAAACCATCCACCAAATACGACACTCCAAATACGACACTTTCGTCGGTTTGTACCGTGGCAATATTTGGATTTACCAAAATTACCCGATAGCCTTCTTCTTTAAAAGCCTTGATTGCCTGCGAACCGGAATAATCAAATTCACCGGCCTGCCCGACTCTAAGTCCACCGGAACCCAGTAAGAGAATATTTTTCATTAGTTATTTGCTCCCTTGACAATCTGTGCATAAAATTCTTCAAAAAGATAAAAAGTATCCTGCGGTCCGCTGCTGGCTTCGGGATGAAACTGTACCGCCGAAAACGGCAAGGTACTATGGCGGATTCCGGCAACGGTATTATCATTAAGATGGCGGAAAGTCACTTCCCAGCCTTCCGGTAAGGTAGTTTCATCAACGGCATAGCTATGATTTTGCGAAGTCAGAAAACAGCGATCTTTTGCCAGATCGATGCAGGGCTGATTGTGCCCGCGATGCCCGAATTTCAACTTATAAGTATTGGCACCAATCGCCAGCCCCATTAATTGCGAACCAAGGCAGATTCCAAATACCGGCTTATTCTTGGACAATACTTTTTGAAGTACTTCAATGGTTTTAGTACATAATTTTGGATCACCGGGGCCATTGGATAACATCACCCCATCAAATTGTTCCGCTGAATAATCATAATCAAATGGCACCCTCAACAAAGTCACATCAAATTTAAGCAGGCAGCGGATAATATTTTCCTTGGCTCCGCAATCAACCACAATAACTTTATAACGCCCGTTACCAATCCGGCTTATTTCGCTCGGCGAAACTTTAGCCACCTGATTTTCACTCATGCTGTCGCTAAATTCAACCACTGCGTCTCTTTTAGTGGTAATTACGCCGCTCACCACCCCATGTTCCCGAATCATTTTAGTTAGTTCGCGGCTATCAATGCCGATCATTACCGGAGTATTATTATCCTGCAGCCATTTAAGAAATGTCGTCTGTGCCGAATAATGATGTGGCTCATCATATAAAGTTTCACAAATCACTCCCGCGGCATGAATCCGCTTAGATTCCCAGCGCGCTCCGGAAGAAACCCCGTAATTACCTAATATCGGATAGGTAAAAGTCAAAATTTGTCCGGCGTAAGAGGGATCAGTCAACGTCTCTTCATAACCGGTCATGCCGGTATTAAACACCACTTCTCCGGCATAATCATCCGCCACCCATTGTGGAACTTGCCCGTCCAAAACCACACCATTGGCAAGATAAAGCCATGCCGGTTTAAAATCATTTGTCATAACATTGCTCCATGTTAATATATTGCCTAATAATTCACCTATAAAAAAACTCACTAATTAATAGTGAGTTTAAAAAAATAATACCCGCCCCGGCGTGGTTCCGCCAGCGATTAATTGGGTGAATAAGTTTAATTTGGTTGACATAATCTATCTGATATTTGCTTAAAAATTTGCGGATTATAGCATAATCTGTACCACGCTAACAATCTTCACTCATAAATAAAATTACAAAAATTTCAGTTTCCCACGAAATTGCTGCAAATCAGAATAATTTTTGCTCTGCAGATAAGCGCATAATTCCTGCTCCAAGCGTGCAAAACATTCGGTTCCCTGCTGCTGGAGCAATGTTCCAACCTGAACCAGACTGGCACCAGCAAGAATAAATTCAAACGCATTAACCCCGCACATCACTCCGCCAACGCCGATTATTGCCACTTCCGGTGCCAATAGCTCATGAAAAGCCCGCACATTTGCCAATGCCAATGGTTTGATATAACTGCCACCCAAACCGCCCAAGCCCAGCTTCGGCTTGATGATTGCGGTTTCGTTGTCTGGATCAATCACCAGACAATTTGCCAGTGAATTAATCGAGGTAACAAAGCTGATTCCATAACGTTTCACCAGTTTGGCAATGTTTTCGAAATAATAACTTTCGGTATAGG
>CAZATM010000059.1:0-3744 GCA_964488065.1 uncultured Neisseria sp. | reverse complement strand
CAAAGAAATTGTTCCGGCGGCTGATTTTGTAATGCCGTTGGCGGGTGAAGTGATGAAATTGGAATCAGTTCCGGATCAAGTATTTTCAACTAAAGTAATGGGCGATGGTTTTGCGATTCGTCCGACTTCGAATGTGTTGGTATCGCCGGTTGATGGTAAGGTTTCAATGTTATTCAAGACCAAACATGCCTGTGTAATTACGCAAGCGGACGGTGTTGAAATATTGATGCATATTGGTATGGATACCGTTAATCTGGGTGGCGAAGGCTTTGAAGCCTTGGTGGCTTTGAATGACGAAGTGAAAAAAGGTACGCCATTAATTCGCTTTGATCTAGAAGGCATAGCTGCGCAAGTGCCGTCAATGATTACGCCGATTGTGTTTACTAATTTGGCAGATTTGCATAAACAGGTTCATGTTCATTGTTATCACGATGAATATAACGCCGGGGAAGCAATTCAAGTCGAAGTTAAATAACAACTCTGGTTATAAAAATGAAAAGGCACAGATCAAATTGATTGGTGCCTTTTTTATAAGTTAAAATTAATAACATAAAAATGTTTGAGAGGCACAATAATTCGTGGCTAGCTACTATTTATAGTTGGAAATAGGGTAAAATTATGCTATCCCTGTGATGTAATGAAATAGAAATGTATGTATGATCAAGCAAAAGGCTTTACCTTAATTGAATTTATGGTTGCCATTTCAATCGTTATTATTATTGCGATGGTGGCTATCCCCGGCTTTAGCAGTGCCATGCGCGGCTCAGATGTTACGGCGGCGGCTAATGAGTTGATTGGCGGAATTAATCTGGCGCGAATGGAAGCTCTCCGTCGCGGCTATCCAGTGGCTTTGTGTTCTTTGGCTAGTAATAATCAGGCTTGCGCCGATACGACTACGTGGAATAACGGGGTATTAATCTGGCAAGATAATGATTCCAATGGCAGTTATAGCGCTAATTTTTTGGCACCCGAGCAAATCGGAATGATTCGTTTTTCTGCTGATAGTGGGGTGACTGTTTCTATCAATCCTGAAGTCGCCGCATTTCAATTTGACTCGCAAGGACGAGTTTCACAAAATGAGATATTTTGTATCACCAAACAAGATTATTCAATCCAAGTTACTTTAAATACTATGGGTATCGCATCTAAGTGTGTTGTAGGTGATAATAATTGTAATGGATGTTAGGTCAGCATATGATGCTTAAAAACAATTATAACGGTGGCTATTCCTTAGTTGGAATTATGATTGCGCTAACTGTCGCAACAGTATTATTAATGAGTCTAACTAAGTCCTATATGTCAAGCAGACAAGCTACCGCCTATACTAATGCAGCCAATGTGATGACTTCACAGCTGGATTTAACCCTAAACCAATTATCTAGCGATATTGGTAAAAGTGGTTCATTTGGTTGTTATAATTTGCGTCAGCAAGCAGTAGTTGCGCCAAGTACCGCAGCGATGCACGATATCAGTGCTTCTGGGACAGTTAATCCTGCCACTGGTGGGTTAATGGTATTTTCTTCTAGCGGAGCGTTGGCAGAAGCGGGAACACCACTAACCGGGATAAATTTAGCTAGTGACGCGCAGGTCTTAAAAGTTCAGTATGGTGAGGGCTTTGCGCTGGTTGAATCGCCAATAACTAGTCCTATTACTGTAATTACCTTTCATCAACCCGATTATCAGACACTTAGTGGTGGCAATTTAGTTAGCGTTGGGGGGAGTAATGCGGCAGGTAAATTGGATGTAAACGGATTTAATACATCCTCGTTGGCAGTTCTGGCAAGTTGCTCGCGGTGGGATTTAATTCAAGGAACTTTAGCCGGAAATACCCTTAATATTAGCAGTTCATATAATATTTCACTATCAACACCGCCACTTCATGATGTCGCCAGTTTAGCGTTGATGAATGTCCGCACCAGATATTATTATGTTGCTACTATCAATGGTATTAGCGGATTATATGTTAATCAGCTTTTAACCAACGGTACTTTTAGTGGTTCATTGTTATTATTGCCCAATGTTAGTAAGCTTGAATTTACTTTCCGCGTGGCTGCTGCTAGTGGACGCAAGGATGATGTAGTGCTTAGTGCAATGGGTGCCGGTGATTGGCTTAATTTGACGGTGGTTAATATTTTTTTTGATTATCGTTCGGCAGAATCGGTAACGGATAATAATCAACCGCTGGTTATTAGTGAGAGTGCTTCTGTGGCAATATTATCCGCTGGTTTAAACTCATGAGTATACACAAATTACCCACATCAGCCCACCAGAGGCATGGTTTTATTTTAGCAACAATTATTGTCTTTTTGTTGTTTATGCTGTTTATGGTTCTAGGTTCAATCCGGTTGGGGATCTTCACCCAAAAATATAGTGGCGGCAGTAGCGATCTGTCATTGGCACAAAATCTGGCAAATCAAGCGATTTTTGATAGCAATACCGGCGCATTAAGAACTATTTTGGATTTTGAGGAAAATTCGGCGTGGGGTGGGACTGATTGTGAACAACTCCGACCGGAGCTAATGACAACAGAGCAACGTGAAACTTGTTTAGCACAATATTTTGCTAATAGTTGTACCAATAGTTTGGCACCGATTAAATTTCAAAAAGGGCTTTGTGCTCCACCTGCCGCTACTAGTTTTAGCCTTCCATTATTGCGCTCAAGCTCATTAGGCGCAGCCCAATACAAACCTTGTGTTACTTATACCTTAACTAATGTTGCTAGCGGGACTGCGACAATTCCATTAATTGATATCAATGATAATAATGGTAATGCAGTATTTGCATTTACCTATAATAGTGGGTTTAATAATTTGTGCAGTCAACCGCGCTATCAAATTGAATTATTGAACGATAATTTTCAGATCGCAACTTCTGCTGACAGCTTTTATACTTCCGGTGCTAGGTTGTATCGGGTGACTAGCCGTGCATTTGGGCGTAATGGTAATACCCAAGCTAGCCGGCAGGCATATTTTTATCTTACCTGTCCAAATAATAGCTGTCATGCCTCGTTGTTAAATACTAGTTGGTGGTAATTAAATGACTAAAATCACTAAGTCATATGGGTTTACAATGATTGAAATAATCATTGTGATTGCAATTGTAGCAATTCTTGAGATGCTGGCAATGGCTTCCTATCAGATATATATCACCAAAGCCAGACGCAGCTATGCCGAGCAAATATTATTACAAAATGTTCAATACTTGGAGCGCTTCAATGCTCAGAATGGTGGTTATGCTACTGGCACACCGCTAGCGTATCCGACACCGCTATATACCGTATCTCCTGAAACCGGAGATGTTTATTATAGTATTAATTTTATGCTAGATAATGGTGTGACGGCCAACAACTATTTATTGATCGCTAGACCGATGTGCAACACCTCTCAGAGTGCCGATGGTTGTATTTGCATTGACAAGAATGGACAGATTAGTGAGAATCAGTCTTTGAATTGTAGCGCTAGTGCGGAAGCATGTACTTGCCAGTAAAGTTAAAAATATAAGGTTTAAATTGATGGTAAAGATAACGTTATTAGCCCGAAAAAATGCTGGTTTTGGGATGGTTGAACTGGCGGTGGGGATTTTGATACTTGGAGTGGTTTTTGCTGGAATTGCTCGCTTGCTGGTATCAGGAACCCGCAGTGGAAGCAATACGGCTAACGTCACTCGTGCCAATCAGATTGCTAATTTTATTTATCAGCGGATGAATTCCAATCTGGAAAGCGGACAAGCATTAAATTATCTGGA
>CAZATM010000058.1:0-1970 GCA_964488065.1 uncultured Neisseria sp. | reverse complement strand
ACGATTGATTACAATATGCTTTATGAGGCAATGCCTTTTGATAATACCGTAGTTACCGCTAAGATTAATGGTAAAGAATTACTGAGTTTAATACGGCATAGTTTACCAACTGGTGCAACCCAGTTGGGAGTTTTTGCCGGAATTAGTTTAACACTGGATTCTAAAGGTAATATCGATAAAGTATTAGTAAATGGAAAACCGCTGGATATTAATAAAACTTATTCGATTGCAACGTTAGATTTTTTAATTAACGGTGGTGATGGATTTGATTTTAAAACCGCTACTGCGATTGATAATACCAATATTCCGGTGCGCGATGTTATAAAACAATACTGGCAGAAGAATGGTATTGAACTATCGCCACAATGGCAATATATCACACTGGAAACCAAATAAACTATTGTTTGCTTTAAACGCAACATTGGGCATGTAATTATAGATGTTGGGTACGCATCTTTTGCAGGTTAAATCTCTTATCATGCCTAGTATTGTTAATATGACAAAAAATAAGGAAAAGTATTAAAGATGAAAATTGCAACTTTTATCCATGATGGGATGCCCAAAGTCGGCATGCTAACTAGTGATAATCAGGCAGTAACGCCGTTTTGACTAGAAGAAGGTTTGAGTTATTTTGGCGGACAAATAATTCTTGATTTATTGGCAGGTGGTGAAGATTTGCCGCCAGTGGTTGCAGCGGTGCCATTAGAACAAATACAATTATTGGCTCCGTTACCTCATCCACGGCGCAATATTTTCTGCATCGGCAAAAATTATCGCGATCATATTCAGGAAGTTGCCAAAAGTGGCTTAGGTAGTTCATTGGGTAAAGAAACCAGCGTTCCCGAATATCCGATTGTGTTTACCAAAGTTCCGGAAAGCGTAATAGCCCATCTTGATTCGATTGATAGCCATTCGGGGGTGACGGAACAACTTGACTATGAAGTTGAATTGGCGGTAATTATTGGTAAAAGCGGACGGCATATTTTACGCGCTGATGCGCTTGATTATGTCTGGGGTTATACCATTATCAATGATGTTTCGGCGCGGGATTTACAGAAGCGTCATTCACAGTGGCATATCGCCAAAAGCCTGGACACTTTTTGCCCGATGGGGCCATGGATGGTTTCTAAAGATGAATTGGATGCCGCTAATTTAGATATAAAATGCTGGGTCAATGGTGAATTGCGCCAAAATTCCAATACCGGACAGATGATTTTTGATATTCCGACTATCATTGAATCACTTTCTGCTGGGATTACGCTTTATCCGGGAGATATTATTGCTACCGGTACCCCCAGTGGGGTGGGAATGGGGTTCACGCCGCCAAAATTCCTCAAGCGTGGCGATCAGATTAAAATGATAATTAGCGGAATCGGTACGCTGGAAAATTCAGTTGGTTAGTATTGTAGCGGATAAGTAAATGGCCTGTCTTTGCGATAAGTAACTTGAGCCGTGCTATTGGATGGGCAATAAAATTTGGAATTAAAAGGATAAAGAGTACATACGAATGTTACAATTATTGGCGATTTTTGGTGCCTTATTAGTTGGCTATGCTTTTCGACGCTTACCTTTGAGTGAGCGTCATTTAAATTATGGGCTTACCATAATTGTTGTATTGATTTTATTCGTTATGGGATATGAGCTCGGTAGCCGTAGCGAGCATCTTGTTAATGAATTAGCTGGAATTGGACGATTAGTACTGATTTTTACGCTGGTTCTTTTTATTCTTAATCTTGGTGGTGGGTGGTTATTTTTAGGTTTTCTTAACCGCAGTTTAAAACAAGCGCATCATCAAGCACAATGTGCCGATTTTAAAGCATTTATCTTGATTAGCGGCAAATATATTGCGATGGTAGTAGTTGGGATTATTGCCGGAAAATTAATCCATCATCCATTGGGTGAGTTAAACCAAGTAATTAGTGGCTTATTATTTATTTTACTGTTTATTGTCGGGCATCAGATGCGTGCCA
>CAZATM010000057.1:0-3095 GCA_964488065.1 uncultured Neisseria sp. | reverse complement strand
GATTGATGGCGATGATAAATCCCGTGACACGGTAATGTTGACATTATGCTGGACGTTGGTAATTTCGGCAACATTACAAGCGGTAATTGCCTATTTGCAATATTCAGGTAAAGCCAGCGGCTTAGCCCAATATATTTTGGTATCCCCGGATAATCCTGGTGATGGTTCGAATATATTTGGTAATATCGGACAACCGAATCAATTTACCGATTTTATTTCAATTGGGGTAGTAGCGCTGTGCTATCTGTTTTTTATTGGGCAGATCAATCTGCTGGTATTTGTACTGTATGCCTTGGTATTTGCGCTGGCAATCACCTTTACCGCCCGCCGCGGAGTGTTATTGTATTATATGATCATGATCTTCACCGCTGGTTGGGTATGGCTACGAAACTTTAAGAAAACTGAAACTGCAATAAATTACCGCAAAACTTTAGTAATCGTGGTTGGTTTTTTTGTCGGCTTGATTTTAGTACAAACCTTGTTCCCCAAAATTATCGGATTGCTTAATGCCCACCCTGAAAATACTTTAACGGGTCTTAATCGTTTCTCGGAAGGTCAAATCGGACAAAGTACCTATCGCCGTTTCTATGAATGGTATAAAGCGATCGTGTTATTCGCTGAGCATCCGTTATTTGGTGTGGGCTGGTATCAATTTCCACGCGAAGGTATCTATATCATGATGACCGAGCGTTTTATGTCAATTCCACAAAACATGAAACTATACACCCATTGCCATAATAGCCTGTTTAACATGATGGCGGAAACTGGGATTATTGGGACAGTTATTACGGTTGGTTACGGTTTGGGTTATTCAATTTGGTTGTTATTACGCCGGATCAATACTGTCCAAAGTTTATTCATCGTCTTGTTGATGATCCCAATTCTAACTCATAGTTTCCTTGAGTATCCGTTGTGGTATGCCTACTTTATTGTGCTGTTGGCAATATTTCTGGCATTTTCACCAGCTAAATACTCATTGAAAAATAGCTTGGCATTTAAAGGTGTGGGAACAGTAATTGTGGCACTTTTAATGGTATTTGCCTATAATTCATACCAAGTGAATAATCAGTTGATGGCCTATACCCAGACCCCTACCGATTACGATGATTTTACTGCCAATGTCACTGGTCTTGAACATCTGGTGGATAGTGATTCAATCTGGTCGATGTCGGCAATGATGGTTCTCGATAATTACATTATGCCGGGCTCACAGGCAACCAATGCGGTGATGTCACCAAGCGATCAATTGCGTTATGTTGATAAATTGGCTAATGCCATGCCATATCCGGGTGCTTTATTGAAACAAATTATTGTCCATAAAATGGTAGGTGATAATGCTGGGGCAAATCACTATGCGGATATTATGGTGCATGCTTATCCATACTATCAACAACAATTTATCCAGCAGTTAAGCAGTGATCCGGCATTTGCTGATGTTGTTCAGACTATGCAAGCATTTCATTATCAGGATAAGTCGGAATTAAGTAAATTATTTAGTAACGGAAAGTAATCGACTCAATGTATTTCAATCATGGACGCGAAGGAAATATGAAAAATGTTCCGCTGTGCACATGGAAGTACATGAGGAATATTTTTTAAAGGACGACAAAGTCCAAGGTTGAAAGGCAAAGAGTTTATGTTGGAAATGAATAATCTGGTACCGGTAGTAGTTGAACAAAGTGCTCGTGGTGAACGGTCTTTTGATATTTATTCACGCTTATTGCGTGAGCGGATTATCTTTTTGGTTGGTGAGGTCAATGACCAAACAGCTAATCTGGTGGTGGCACAATTATTGTTTTTAGAGGCGGAAGATCCGGATAAAGATATTTCGTTTTATATCAATTCGCCGGGCGGCTCGGTTACTGCCGGAATGTCTATTTATGATACCATGAATTTCATCAAATGTGATGTTAGTACCATTTGTATTGGTCAGGCTTGTTCAATGGGCGCATTTTTATTGTCTGCCGGGACCAAAGGTAAACGTTATGCCTTGCCCAATTCGCGGGTAATGATTCATCAACCGCTAGGCGGTTTTCGTGGACAAGCCTCGGATATCGAAATTCATGCCAAAAATATATTATTCATGAAAAAACAATTGAATGAAATGCTGGCCAAACATAGCGGCCGAAGCATTGAAGAGATTGAACGCGATACTGATCGGGATAATTTTATGTCAGCGCAGGAATCCATGGAATATGGGTTGATTGATAAAGTTTATACTTCGCGCTTGGAAATCAAATAATGTACCAATTGGTCGTTAATGATTATGCGCGGGTTGTGCCGTTACTGGCAGCGATCCCGTTTAATGTTCATTTTGCTAAATCGGTTTTAGCGGATAAGGTTGCGGGTGCGGTGCTGGTTGATAACATCGCCAACCCGCAAACGGTCTATATTCGCCATGATTATGGAATGTCGCTATTATGTGGAAATTCCGCTAATCAGGAATTTAATCAGCGGTTGCTGCAGTTTTTGCAAAATGATCACGATTTTAGCCGTCCGGAATATTTACAAGTATTTCCAGGTGAGTGGAGCTCGGTATTGGCTAATTTGCTGGGAAGTAAACTGGTACAGTGTGATGCAGCTATTGAGCACCAACGGCAGGCGCAGATAATTGAACATGTGCGGGTTAATTTTAAATTTAACCCTGAACAATATCGGCAGATTGTTGCTACTACTAAATTTGCCGATTATGACATTCGTCAATTGGATGCGGCGACCGCGTTGGCTTATTCGGGATTGGTAGTGCCGCGTTATTATTGGCACGATGAGGCGATTTATAATCAATATGCGCTGGCGTACGGTCTTTATATCAATGATGAATTAGCGACGGTGGCGTTTAGTTCCTGCCGCGATGAGCATATTTTGGAATTGGGGATGGAAACCACGGCAAAATTTCAAAATCGAGGTTTGGCGGTGCTGGTGTGTCTAAAACTTATCGATGAAACATTAAAATACGGTCTTGAACCGGTATGGGCATGCCGTAAGGGAAATATTGGTTCCTATAAATTAGCACATAAAGTCGGTTTTGTAGCAGCCAGCGAATGGCCGTATTATCAAATTATTCGTGCGTAACATCATTAAATATTACGCGGGTG
>CAZATM010000056.1:0-4025 GCA_964488065.1 uncultured Neisseria sp. | reverse complement strand
CTTTTTTAGATATGGTTATGATTTATTAATACAAAAACTAAACAATAATTTATACGATGCAATTAAGCTTATTTCATTGTGTATTAGTTACTTACCGATGGAGGTAAAATGCAAGAAATTATTTTCTGTCATGTAGTAAGATTTTTTATGAAATTTAGAAACAGTGTTTTTCGAGCAGACTTTAATGAGGAAGATTGAACAAAATAAATGGGAAGATCAAATAATACGTGATGGTCGGGCATAATTCTAATTAGTTCAGGGTAGTGTTCAACCGGTAATATTGCAATTAAAGGATTCTCTTTGGCTAAAAAGGCTCCATCATTGAAATCTTTACAACCAAACTTATTGCTGCTAACTACTATTTTTGATTCATTGCCAAGATCATCTTGTAATGTTAACTCATCAACCCGGAATTTGCCGCGATATACATAGCGGATCAGTTCATGCTGATGCTGCTTTAATTCGGCTATGGTTGCCGGTGGGGTGAGTTGTTCGAAGTAATTCTTGGCAATATAAAGCCCGTATTTAAATTTTGCAATAGTTTGTTTGATGAAATGACCAACATTGGGAACATGGTATGAGCAACCAATATCAAAATTTACAATTTCACCAGCTTCATCATAATAGTGATTGAATAAATTTACGCGAAGATTGGGATAGCTGGCTACCATTTGCCAAAATTCATGGTCAAGAATTATCTTTTGCAGATTGGGAGATATCACCAGGGTTATTTCGCCGTTGATGGCAGAGTCAAATTGATACTCCAGTAATTTTTTAGTTAAATTTCCTATTGACTCAGCAAAAGCTTGGAATAACTGCTCACCATTATCACTGAGGATAATTTGATTATGCGCATTAATAGTGAGCAAGCGATAACCAAGCGTTTTTTCCAATCCATCAATCCGCCGCCGAATGGTTGTTGCATGGGTTTGTCTTTGCCTTGCAACGGCTTTAAAACTACCCAATTTTACTAAGCTAATAAATAATGAAATATCATCGAGCATTTGCTATCCTTTTTTTATCGCTGACACTAATGTGATTTAGGTGTTACAATATTTTACAATATTTTGTGGTGATTGTGTTGTTTATTTGCAGCGTTTTTGGGTGGTGGTATTTTGCAAATTTACGTGGCAGTTTTTAATTGTGTTAAGTTGGTGGTTTTGTGCATCAATTGTAACATCAAGATTTATATGTGAATATCTGAGGAGTTTTGCGATTGGGTTTGCATTTTTGCAGCTGGATGCTTGCGGTTTTGTGAGAAATTATATAACATTCACTGGTGTAGAATTATGTTTGTATTTTGCATTTAAATGTTAAAGGATGGATTTTTATGAAGCTGAAATTAATCTTGTTAGGCGTTATGTTGGGTGCTCAAGTGGGTATCCCGGCTTTTGCGGATGATGTACCGTTAAATAATCCAATCTATATCAATTTGAATACGGGGATAGCTAAATTATACAATTTGCCGACTGGCGAATGGACGGGCAATATCAATGCCGGTTATGAGTTCAACCGCTATCTGGCGGTAGAGGGCGGTTATAACTTAATTGCTGGTTCTCAATTTGGCGTTACTACGGCAACCAGTATTTTTGATGTTGCCGCCAAGGGGACGATTCCATTTGGTGATATTTTTAGTTTATACGGGCGCGCTGGGCTTGGTTTTGGAATGAATAGCTGGAGTGGAACGATTGCTAGTAACAACAATTGTATTTTGTGTAATAGCGGTCTTAAAAATAATTATGGTTTGGCGTTAGCCGGTCTAGGTGGTTCTTTTGCATTGACTCCGAGCTGGAGCTTACGGCTTGAAGATACGGCATATATTCCCTTTGTTAATACAACTACTGGCACGATTAATGTGGTGACCGGTGGTGTTCAGTTTAATTTTTAGAGAGCATAAATCATGAAAGCAATAGGCGCTAATCTAAAAAAATATATTTCATTTCTGACTTTGTTTTGTGTGTTGTTATTGGTTTCTTGTAGTGGCGGCGGGAATGGTTGCTCAAGTCCGAGTGGTTATGGTTCACCAATACAAATTGGATCTCTTCCTAATGGTTCAGCGGTTTATCTATCCGAAAATAATTTACCAGTTAGTGATGATACTGCTGCACAAGCGACTATTTACCTTGTGGGCGGTAGTCCTAATGAGAGCTATAATGTACATTTTGCAATAACCAAAAAAAATAATTCAAGACAGGAGGTAAAATCAAGTAATCCTTTTGGTATTGATGTAGCTACGACCCCTAATCCATGCGTGATTGGTTCGGCTGGTAGCGGTGCACCACAACAGTGCCAGGTAACTATTACGTCATCTGCAGATACCTATGATGGGACTTATTTAATAACACCGACCGCTATTCCAGTAAGCGATAGTGGCGCAGCTACTATTTTAAGCCCATTAACTATTTTGGTTAGTGGACCAATTACACCAAGCACTAAGGCTATTACAGAATTTTTATTGAATGGTACACCGGGTACAATAACTGGAACTGAAATTGCAGTAGTAGTTCCGTATGGCACGGATGTGACTAGTTTAGTTGCTACTTATCTTACAACAGGTAAATTGGTTTCAGTTGATAATCAGCCACAAATTAATGGAGTAACCCCGAATAACTTCAGCTCTCCGGTAACATATACGGTAACTGCAGAAGATGGTAGTACGCAGAATTATACAGTGACGGTGACGGTAGCACAGAATAGTGCTAAAGCGATAACGGCCTTTTCATTGGATGGTACCGATGGAGTAATAAGCGGCAATAATATTGCAGTAACAATGCCATACGGGACAAATGTGACGGCGTTGATTGCGACATTTACAACCAGTGGTCAAAGTGTGAAAGTCAGCAGCACAGCTCAGACTAGCGGAGTAACCCCGAATAACTTCAGCTCTCCGGTAACATATACGGTAACTGCAGAAGATGGCAGTACGCAGAACTATACAGTAACCGTGACAGTGGCTCCACAACCATCTGTAAGTTTATTGCCAACGGCTGTCATCAATGATACATCTATGAACTATACTAATAACGGTGGTACTTCAAAAACAATTAATTCTATTGTTACTAACAGTTCAAATGTAAAAGTTGCAGTAAATGGTGATTTTTGTACTGGACAAACAATTGAGACAAATTCATCATGTAATTTTGTGTTGTCGGCAATGAATTTACCAACGCCAACTAGTGTTGTTGTAACAATTAATTATAGTGGTGGTGGTTCTTCACAATTTACGGTAACCGCATCATCGACTAATACGGCCAATTTCGGGCTAAATAATGCCCGTTACTTGTTGGTTCGCTATATTTGGGGTAATGGTGACTTTGACATTGGTGCTGGATTTCAGAGTTTAACTCCTGCAGTTGGAGATTTTCCAATTTTTACAACTCCACCATCAACGGCATGTGTGGGGTATGATTGCGGCAACAATAATGCTGTTTCTTATAATGCTCAAACGTTAGTTTCTTGGGCGGGTGACAACACCACTGGTGGAGAAGAAGATGTTTTAATTGATTTGTGGTTGATGCCAACCGGAACTACCAATTTTAATTTTGGGGTTTGGGGTAACTGGTATGATGAATTAGGTAATCCAATAACCATGACTGTAACGTTTGAAACTTATGCCAATGGTACAACTTTCTCTCAAGGAAGTAACCAAAATTTTATACCAAGCACTTCATTTCTTGCATCAGGTTCCAGTGCGGTGAATGTTACATGGTATGGGTGGGAAGACTCCGCTCAATCATTATCAAATCAAGGTTTAATTTGCACTTACACTAATCCAGTTGTTACGGGACAGGCTAATAATGGTTCGTGTGATTTTGTTGGAAAGTAGGTGAGGCATTTTTAGGGACGAGAGTTCAGGCAGCTTGGATTAAAATACTTGAATTAATTGTAATATAATCAGATAAAGTGCTATAATTATGCCCCTGTGCCGCATTGGTCGCGATGGGGCATTGTTTTATTAATCAAAAGGAAATTTTATGTCAACTTTTAAATTAGTCGCTGAAGCTCGTAATGCAAATGAGCAAGGT
>CAZATM010000055.1:0-16880 GCA_964488065.1 uncultured Neisseria sp. | reverse complement strand
TTTGCCGGTTTCATGCTTGATTTACACTCCCAATCTACAAGGTTTAGGACGTTATTTTAGCATTTCTGGTAGATTTACACCACTAAAAATAGCATTATATTTAATTAAAACAATTTGATATATGTTTTTTAGCATCGACTAATTATCCATAACCCACTGCAAATATTCCGCTAGACCATGACTAACTGCCACGGCAATTATTTCGGGTAGCTCGTAAGAATGCAAGGTCTTTATTTTTTGCTCTAATTGTGAATAATATTGTGCAGTGGTTTTTATTTTTAACGACCATTCAATTTCTTCTACCAGCTCACCATCCCAGCGGTATAAGGATTGAGTTGGACTAATATTGACACATGCGCACAACTCATCGTCCAAGAGCGCGTGGGCAATCTTCTTTGCCTCACCCTCACTAGAGGTATTACAAAAAACCAGCAACACCTGATCCATTTATTTATCCAGAAAAAATTCCGCTGCCACGGCAACGGAATTTCAGTATTTATTTGCAACCAACCCATTTAACCGCTTTAATCACCACCGGTGTAGTTGGAACATTTTCATACATTCCAACAGTTCCAGTTGGCACGGCTGCAATTTTATCAACCACATCAAACCCTTTTACCACCTTACCAAATACGGCATAACCTGGATTACCGGCACTGTAATTTAAAAAGGCATTATCTTTGACATTGATAAAAAATTGCGCGGTTGCTGAATCCGGATCATTGGTCCGAGCCATTGCAATTGTGTATTTGTCATTAGCAAGACCATTATTGGCTTCATTTTTAATTGGCGCTTGGGTTGTTTTTTGATTCATCTTTTCATCAAAACCACCGCCTTGAATCATGAAGCCGGGAATTACCCGATGAAAAATAGTGCTTTTATAAAATCCGGAATTAACATATTGCTGAAAATTGGCAACAGATAGTGGTGCTTTAGCCTGATTTAACTGCAATTCGATCGTACCCAATGAAGTTTTCATTTCCACGACCGGCATAGTACAAGCTTTCGCGGCGGTAGCAGCATAAGCACCGGAAGCCATTCCAACACTAGCCAACAATATAAACAGAGTTTTTTTCATAAATTTTCCTTGATAAAATAGTTGATTAACTGATGTTACGCACTCATCTATGCTCTAGCGCTAAATTATTGAGTTTGACGATTTTGCGCGCAGAAAAGCCCATGTAAAATCAGCGTGCCATGAGGAAAAATCAATAACTTAGCGTTAGATTTTTATCATATGTAACAGCGCCGATTAAATAATTACTGATATTGAATATACACCGGCTGCGGTTTTAATTTTAACACATCCGCCGGTGTCATCAATGGATCGCCAGCCTTGGTATCATTGTGGTAAAACAACTTAAACCCAGTATATTGTACCGGCTCCGGCACGATAAAATTGCGATAAGTTCCACGTTTCAAAATCGGTGGACCCCAGCCATCCATATTCATCACAATCTGTACATCCGGACGCAAAATAATTTTTTTAGCATTGGTAACCCCTCGTTGGGTAAAGCGATGCACTACCAAAACCTTGGGTGGCAAATTATATTTCTGCACTAAATTTTGCAAATATCCTGAAACATAATTGATTTCACTGGCATCATAGGTACCAATCCGCGTACCCGGCAGTGCTTTGCTACTAATCAAATTAAATTCCGGATCAATTCCGACAAAAACATCGGGATTTTTTAATATCCATTCAAATTTAGGCAATAAATTACGAATACTATCATGTCCAGTTTGAATATCAATAAAGAAATAGGCATGATCATCTTTTGCCCATTGATAGACCTTATTGACCTGTTCATCAGGCATAATCATCCGATATTTACCGGCTTTACCCGGCTCCCCTTGGGCAACTACGGCAATCAGATGCAACGCTGGAACTGCTGGTGTTGCCGGATCCGCCTTAGTCCACGCTTTAACTTCACGGTTCAATTTGGCGATCATGGTTTGCCGGTCATATTCACCCAGTACTCCCATCCGTTTGGAAAGCGGATTACCATAATAAGCAATAATCCGTTGGTGCGGTAAAATAAAACCAGCCGATTCATTGTTTACTGGTTGATAGACTTCCGGCAAAGATTCGGAACTTTCTTTAGCCACCAGTGGCGAACTAGCAGAGTCTAGCCCCATGATTGCTGATTCTTTAACTGATAATGATTCAATGGTTACGACCGCCGCTGACTCGACAGAAATCTTTGATTCAACCATCGTTTGCGTTGGCATTGACTCCAGTGGTCGAATAGTTAAATTTTGCTCGTTTAGGGTATTACAGGCGCTAATCCCCACCAGCGGTAAGAGAAGTAATATCCCGCGGCGGAATTTGGATAGTTTATTTTTCATTATTTGCTCTCAATTTATTATTACTGATGTTGCGCGCGATGTTTACTTTAACACTGGGTCTCAATTTTCTCGTTCAAATGCTGCGAGGATAAGAGTTTGTGTACGTAGAACTATTTTGTGAAAAACTCGCTACGCTGGGAGAGTTCACAAAATGACGTTCTTTATGTAAGCAACCTCTAATTCTCTTCACAATTCACTTAAAATTAAAACCAAGCACTAAAAAATATTTTATTGTGCGGAACATTACTTATTATGATACTTTCTGCTAGCATTAACAAAAGCACTAAACAGACTGTTATGTTCATGATAATGCAGCGACCGTTCTGGATGCCCTTGCATCGCTAACATGAAATGCTCACTATCGGTGCTTTCAATCACTTCAATCAAGCCATCCGGTGCATGCCCGCTAGCGCGAAGATTATTTCCCAGCTGCTTGACTCCCTGGTGGTGAATACTGGCAGTCATAAATCGCTGTGAGCCAAAAACTTGATGCGCCAAAGAATTTGCGCTTAGTTCAATTTCATGTTCCGGAATTGTTTCATTGGGTAAAATGGTGTGCAAGACCTCGCTTTGGGCAATTTCCTGATAAAGACTGCCACCTTCAGCAACATTTATCAATTGATAGCCGCGACAAATTCCTACTGTCGGCATTTTACGGCGTTTGGCCGCCTGATATAATGCAATTTCAAAATTATCACGACAGCGGCTGGGACGATCACGCAACGGACGGGAAAATGGCGTTCCCGAGCCGTAAATATCACAATAATCAATCGCACAGCGTTCGCCGTAGCATTCGGGATCAACATCCTGTCCGCCGATTAATAGCAAGCCATCCAGCCGTGATACCAGATGATCCGCGTCTTCTTGGTTAATCCGGCTATTGATTACCAGCGGAATACCACCTTTTTCAATAATTACATTGATGTAATTAAAACGCACAAAAACAAATTCATCGGCATTATTAGATAATGCATTGATACTTTCGAGATTGGAAGTAACTCCAATTAACGGTTTATGCAAAATGACCTCTTTATTATTTTCATTGTAGATACTGCTATCGCTAACTAATTTCTAGGAAAATTTTTAGCCGATACACAGCAATTTATAAATCAACTCAATTACTAACTAATGTTACGCGCACACATTGATATTTTAGCGCTAAATTATTCTCGCGACTAAGTCTATTGATATTCTTTTATTATTTTTATTACACTACTAACATCATTCATCAGGAAAAAATGCACGCAGGGAACCTTCGCGGCAATCAATTCGGCAACCTGATTTTTTGCCCACTGTAAACCGATTTCTTCGGCATTGGCGGGATTGGACAATAACCCATTTGCCAATTCCGGCGGTAAATCCAAATGAAACATTCGCGGAATACTCTGTACCTGATTTGCCGATTTCAATACTTTAATTCCGGGAATTATCGGTACATTAATTCCAGCGCTACGACAGCTAGTAACAAACTCAAAGTATTTTTGATTATCAAAAAACATTTGGGTAACAATATATTCGGCACCTGCCGCAACCTTTTGCCGTAAATATTCAAGATTTAATTCCAGATTGGCGGCTTCAAAATGCTTTTCCGGATATCCCGCCACGCCAACGCAATAATTAATCGCCGGATATTCGGTATCATCCAAGAAATGCCCTGCACGCATTGCGGCGACTTGCTTTACCAAATCAACCGCATGTTTATTAACTGACTCATAATCATTAATCTTGCGATTATAGTTGAGGTTATCACCTTTTAACGCCAAAATATTCTCAACCCCCAAATAATTGAGCTCAATCAAGGCATCTTCGGTTTCTTGCCGCGAAAACCCTTGGCACAACACATGGGCAACTGCATCAATCCCATATTTATTTTGAATCGCACCACAGATTCCTAACGTCCCCGGGCGTTTCTTATGAACTTTTTTAACGATGGTACCATCATTTTTTTCGAGATACATCAGCGAGGAAGCATGAGTAGTAACATTAATCCATTTGGGATTATACGGCAACAACTGCTCGATAATGTTAAAAATTTGTCCTACATCGCTCGAAGCTCTTAATGGCGGAACAATTTCGTAACTAAATAGCGTTCCGCTCGCCTGTGCCAGATGATCACTTACGCGCATGATGATTGTCCTTAATCAAGTTTCCGCCGCAACGGAATGGCAAACACAATTTTAACCAATAAATAGCCAATCAAACCGCTGGCTAAAACATCCAACGGCCAATGCCAGCCGGTACAAATTCGCGCCAAAGCCGTAAATGCAACCAATAACAACATTAAAAATTGCAAACCTTTTTTACCACCAAAAAACATACTGCTAATCGCAAAAGCGAACACCGCCATATTCCCGGTGTGTCCGGAAGGGAATGATTTATGTGCCGATTTAACCGCATTTTCAAAGTGATTTAACCAGTAAAAACTACCCTCAGGCAATACGATATAGGGACGGGCTTCGCCGACCGCCGCTTTAAGTACGTAAAAAACCACGTAATAAGCGGTAATCAGTATAATTACATGTGGCAGCATTTCACGTTTCAAGGAGGACGCAATTAATAACAGCAACACCGGCAAAATGAAGAATCTGGAATAACTCAGTAAATTAAAGAATGACCAGATCTGATCCGGCAATAAACCATGCTCATGATTAATCGCATAAAATAGTTGTTGATTGCTGCCGGTTGCCCAAATTCCCAATGCTAAGATTAGAAAGCCGCTAAAAATGACCACGCTATGCCAAGCAAATTTGGTTTGATTGTCGCCGTTTAATTCGGCAATGATTTGTTGATTCTTCATAATTTTCCTTTTTACTATTTAACGTAACCCATTCGCACTAATAAATTTCGTAACTACGAGTATACTATTTAACTTATAGTTTTTGTCCCAGCGTAATCCGCTCAATCCCAGCATAATCAGTGATAGTTGAAATATTTTGCAATCCGACCTGTGCAAAAATCTCCCGAGCCGCTAATCCCTGATTATAACCATGCTCAACCAATAACCATCCACCAGCAGCCAAATGTTGCGGCGCTCCGCCAACAATTTGGCGGATACATTCCAAACCATCGCTAAAGTCCGTCAGTGCGGTTAATGGTTCGAAAGATAAATCCACCAAATGGTGGTCAGTTTTTTCAATATACGGCGGATTGCTGACAATAATCTCAAATTTATCATCGCCAGTAAAAACTGCAAACCAATCGCTTAATTTAAACTGAACTTCAGCCGTAAGCCGCTTGGCATTTTCACCGGCAACTACCAACGCCGCTGGCGAAAAATCCACCGCTGTCACTGCCAAATCCGGGCGTTCCAGTTTTAAGCTAATTGCGATACAACCACTGCCGGTACCCAAATCCAATACATGCCCGCCATGCTTGACCCGCTCCAACACCGTATCCACCAACAGCTCCGTTTCCGGACGCGGAATCAAGGTTGCCGGCGTCACCTTAAATTCACGCGAATAAAATTCTTTGGTTTCCAGCAGATACGCCAATGGTTCACCAGAATTAAGCCGTGCAATTCCAGCAGAATATTCTTGAAGCTGTTGAGGGTTCAAGCAATAATCGTCACGACTAATCAACTGCGCACGGCTAAATCCGGTAATTTTGCCAAGCCAAACCTGTTTGTCCAATTTATCAATGCCATCGGCACCAGTCAATAATAGTTCGCGCACAGTGGTCATTTTAATAGGAGACACTCATCATCAACAAAATGATATTTATTGCCGCAATGGGTACATTCGGCATTATGCTCATGATCAAAATACAACTTCACGCCACACTGGCACATCCAACCAACCCGCCGTGCTGGAACGCCGACCATCATCGCATAAGGTTTAACGTCGCGATGAACTACGCTGCCGGCACCGATAAACGCATATTCACCAATCGTAACCCCGCAAACTATCGTTGCATTGGCACCGATAGTTGCCCCGCGTTTTACCAAAGTTTTGCGGTATTCGGCTTTACGCACCACATGGCTGCGTGGATTAAAAACATTGGTAAAAACCATGGAGGGTCCGCAAAAAACATCGTCTTCCAAATATACCGCATCGTAAACTGAAACGTTATTCTGAACCTTAACATTGTTACCGATAATTACATCATTACCGATAAAAACATTTTGTCCTAATGAACAACGCTCGCCAATTCTTGCTTTGCCGCAAACATGAACAAAGTGCCAGATGCGGGTGCCATCACCAATCTGTGCCCCGTCATCAATTATTGCAGAACTATGCGCCTGATATATCATTATTTTTTCTTCCTAATTTGGTAATTATTTTTTACATTCCTTTTTTTATTAGCATTCTTCTCTGATACTAATGGATTTTCACTTATACGCTTGATTGATCCATAAGTAAATAAAATGATAGCCAACAATAAAGATAGATCATTCCACAAAAAATAACGTGCTGCATGAGCAGGAATCGACAAATAGTAGCTGATTAACTGCAACGCACTCGATAACCATAAATAAAAGCCTATTGTTGAGCCACCGACAAACAAGTAACCACTAATAACTGCAAACAACGCACCAACAACAAATAAACTAAAAATAAATTTCATATCATAATGCTGGTAATTGGCAATAGCGGCCAATTTTTGCTGAATCCCTGTGTCAGTAGCAGTCGGATACCAATACTGGAAAAACAAGTCATTGATTAAAAATTTGGCGCGATAAGCTGCGTATGTACTAGGATAATGGGCTATCGCCGTTAGCCATGCGGTTTTAATTTGCTGAGCCTCTGCCTCAGTCGTCGCCGTGCGTAATGTCGCAGGATAACCTGCCCATGGATTAAAAAAAGCATCAAAATTATATTGATTAGCTAGCTGCGGATCACACATATTATTTCGTGAGTCTTCCGTTGGTGTCACAAAATAAGCAGCGTCAATTTTTAATTGATGATCTGTTGCACATTCAATATATGCCATATCGCTTAGCATCACAAAAGTTTGCGGATAAAGATGGCTGGCTTTAAAAATTTTATAGGTTATCAAATTATTAGCAACCAACAAACAAATACAAACTGCTAAACTACTAATTCCAATAACCAAGTACCGCCAACCGCGTGCAAAATTTTTAGCACGGATTAATTGCTCCATGGCTAATGCAATCATAGCCAATGCTGGAAATATTCCATTTAAACGAAAACCAATTGCCAAGAAGACCAAGGCAAAATAAAAAAACCATAAAGCCATACGCAGTGGTTTACGATTTACAATCTCCAACGCCAGATAAATCGCTACACAATCAATAAAAAAACCAGTAAATCCAATATCTTTCCAAACAATCGCCAACTGCGTAAATAACAATGGATTTAAACAAAATAGCACCAGCACATCATTCTGCCAGCGATAGCCCTTTTTCCAGAGGTGATAACTTATATAGATTAATCCGCCATAATAAGAAAACTGATTCATTAAAAAGGTGATTCCTTTAAAATGAAAAATATTCCACCACAAGGTAAATAATGGGGGTTGCCAATCGCTATAACTATGTGCTAAAAACTGCCCATAGGAATTATCACCATCGGCACTAGGAATTCCCGGATAATAAATTATGATTGAAAGAAGCAGTAATGCCAATAAAAATAATGGTGGTGCAATTTTTAATTTTTTCCGCACCAGTAAATATATGCCAATGACCACGGCTGCATAAAATAAATCAGTCAAAAATAAGTTTAAATATTGCGGCAAAATTGTTTGGCTAAAATCTACATCCGGCGCTGCGACATTAAAAATTAGTCCCACCACGGCGCGGTTAGCACAAATCAACGTTGCAGTAATAGCCAAAATAAGCCATGCAACCCAGATAATTATTCTTTTCTCAACCCGACAAAATGATGCTCCAGGTAAAACATAAAGAAAACCAAGCCCAGTCGAAGCAAGCACAAACAATAGCAATAAAAACAACAACATCACTACCCCTTCTGTTTAGCTCGCGGTCTAAAATCAATCATTTCATCAGACCACGCCAACCGGCGCAGCTCAAAGCTTATATTATGAAAACGTCGTACACTACTTAAAATGAGTCCAATAGAAAAAGATAACATTGACGTAACCACTAATCCAACCGCTAAAATGGCCATTGGCACTTGTGTAACATAGCGGGTTTCAACATAATTAAGTATTGGAAATATCCCCGAAAGTAATCCCAAAATCAGTAACACCATCCCAATCCAACTAAAAAACTGCATTGGTTTGTAATTTCTGAATAAGTCTAGCACTGTAAGAATAACCTTTATTCCATCGCTATACGTATTCAGTTTCGAGACACTTCCGTTTGGACGATCACTAAATTTGATTGGAACCTCCAGAATATTAAATTTATGCTCTAAACAAAAAATACTTATATCCGTTTCTAACTCAAAACCTTCGCACAAAATTGGATAATTTCTGACCAAACGTTTACTGAAACTACGATACCCCGTCATAATATCCTGTAGCTCTGCATGAAAAATATAGTTTATCATTTTTTTAATCAGTAAATTTCCGAAACCATGAAACTTTCGCTTATTTTCCTGTGCGTACATTCCGTTAGAAATTCGATCACCGATAACCATATCTACATCATCAAACAATACTGGGTTAATAAATTTTTCTAAATCTTCTGCCCAATAGGTTGAATCCGCATCTATCATGATATAAACATCGGCATCAATTTTGCTAAATGAATATCTGACTGCATTTGCTTTGCCCTGCCGCTTAACAAAAAAAACCTCTCCGTTTATATTATTTTCAGCAAGCGTATTTTTGGCAATAATATTGGTGTCATCTTGGGAATTGTTATCAATAACATAAATTTTATAATCATAGCGATCCTTATACGGAGCTGTCCAAAAGTCCAATATTACATCTTTTATCGTTAATTCCTCATTATATGCTGGAATAATGACTGCAATTTTATTCATAACTTATTGCTTATTGAAATATTATGTCACTGTAAAATAAAAAATGCTATTGAGCAGTACATTGCCACCACCGCCACAATCACAAAAATATGCCACACCATATGCGAATAACGAAACTTGCTAAACGCATAAAATAGCGCACCCAAGGTATAAATTACCCCACTGGCGACAAAGCACCAGATCCCTGCCATTGATAAGCGAGTAACGATCTGCGGCAATAAAATCAGCGATGCCCACCCCATTAGAACATAAATTAATGTTCCGGTTTTTTTAAAGCGCCCGGCATAAATTGCTTTAAAGACTACCCCAATAACCGTCAAAATAAATAAACAACCATAGGTAATATATGCCCGCGGAGTTTTCAACAAACTAAACACGTATGGCGTATATGAACCTAAGATCAACACAAAAATAGCAACATGATCCAAACGTTTGAGCACACTCCGTGCCGTATGATTTACCATTGAATGATAAATTGTACTCATCACAAACATAAATAAAATCGTCAAACCATAGAAAATAAACGCGACCGCATCCAACCAATTGCCATAGCGACCGGAAATCCAGCTTAAGCTGATCAATAGCCCCAAGGCAATAAAAGCACCAACACAGTGGCTGACCGCATTGCCAATATCTTCACCCAAGCTATAAGGGAAAAGCCGGGTTAGCTGCTCAGGAGTATATTTACTTGGTTTAGTTTGATATTGTTTCATATTTCTTTATCTTTGAATCTTAGATCTTATTTTTAATATAGTCAGCAATCGCGATATAACGCGCCCCGCGATAAATCCGGTTGAGTTTTAAAACGTTTATGCATCCATAAATATTGTTCCGGGTGCTTTAATATCATTTGTTCAATTGCCCGATTCATCCGCGTTACATCGGCAACGCTATCGTCGGTTGGATAATCTTCCCATGCCGACCAAAATTCAACTACATAATGATTACCCTCGCGATAAGTCGCCATTGGTATTACCACCGCATCAGCCAGTTTCGCCAGTTTGGGCATCACATCCACGGTGGCACAATAGGGATGGGCAAAAAACGGCACAAACATCAAATTCCGCTGATCCATATCCTGATCCGGCAAATAATAAAACGGCCATTTATTTTGCTTCATTTTGCGGACAATATTCCGTAGCCCCTCTTGCCGGGAAAAAATTTCACCACCCCGCGGAGCAAAAAAACGAATCCGCGCCTGCTTTAACCGTTCCGAGAGGTATAAATTGCGTTGATGCGAAAACATACTATAGCCGGTAATTTGCAGGCTTGTGCGATTGGCTCCAATGTCCAGCCCCAACAAATGCGGTGCCAATAGCACAATTGGACGCTGTTCATAATATTTCTGGATATTCTCAAAATTGCGATATTTTACCAACCGTTCCAAACGCGCTGGCGAGGCACCAAAAATCAGACCATAGTCCAGTCCAATTATAAATAGCTCGCAAAAATGATCCCGTAAAATTTTACGGCGTTCTTGCTCGCTTTTCTCAGGAAAACACAAGCGCAGATTGACCAGCCCAACCCGCCGCCGCGAGGCAATCAGCAAATAGCTGATATTTCCCAACACCCAGCCGATCAACCGCGTTAATGGCAGCGGTAGCCAGCTAATCAACCGCATGATCCAGATTAATAGATCAATGGCTAACTTGTTCAAAAACTTCATAATTTGACTCTAAAAACGACAACCAACATTTTAACCTAAAACTCCTCTGGCTTAGGCTTGGCATTTCCTGGATTACGGAACCGGTCATACGACCAATAATATTGTTCTGGAGCTTCCCGTACCAGTTTTTCCAGCTCGTGATAAAATTCCTGCATAATTTCGCGGGTTTCGGTTGCTTGTGGTTTAAACGGAATACAGCGCGAACTAAAACCGGTCTTCGTCCGCAAATTCTGGACAATCACTACATGGGTATTTGGCATCTGGCAAATTTTAGCCGCCAATGAAGTGGCATAAACATCCTGCCCAAAAAATTTCACCCATTCTCCATCGCCACCGGAAGCAACATTGTCCGGTAAAATGCCGATACAGCCACCTGAACGCAGGTGTTTCATTAAACTGACAATTCCCTGCCGAGTAGTTGGCACCGGTGTAATATTGGTTTCACTCCGCCCCTCCAGCATAATCTGTTCAATCACCGGATCTTTGGAGGGTTTATATAAAATCTTGATATCCATTGGCAAATGGTAGGCAAAATATTTTACCGCCACTTCAAAATTACCAATATGCGGCGTTAGAAAAACGATATTTTGTCCTTGTTCCAATAAGCGCTTTACTTCATAAAAACTCTCATCGACCATCGAGAACCGGCTAATTCGCGCGCGATTTTTTTGCCACGCCAATAATGCGGCTTCAACCAAGGTCATACCCAACGCTTGTGCAGTGGCACGGGTCATTTTTTCAACCGTTTTCGGGGTCGCCAAACCGGTAATCAATAAATTGTGCGGCAAACGTTTGGCAGATTTATTGGAAAATTTCAGCGAAATAATCCCAATAATGCCGCCCAGAGTGCGAATAGCACTAAGCGGCAACAACGCCAACAATTTCAACAACCCGTTCAGTAATATTTTCTTCATAGCTACTTACTATAAATTTGTCATAAAGATAAATCCCTGATTTTACCATATCTGTATGCTCTAGTTCGGGTTTAGCAAGCTTTTTACACAGATTAGCCGGAGAAAAAATCAACTACCTCTCTAAGCACAACTACACTAGTTATATGGTTTGTAACCAGCAAGCAAAAGCCGACGAAGTCCAGACCGCTAAAGAGATACAAATATCTAACCTAATTACAACTAGCTGTACTAAAATAGAGCACTTAAAATATCTTACTATTAACTAGGGACAAATTACAATATGCGTAAAATCGGTTTTGGCAATCAATGCCTGCTAGCACTAATTATTGGGCTAATCGCTGGGCGGTTTTTGCCGCAAAATGTGGTTAACATTATCACCCCATTTGGTGATGCCTTTCTTAAATTGCTGCAATTAATTGTAGTACCGTTAACTTTCTCGACTATTGTCGCCAGCTTTGCCAAGTTGGACGATATTGCGCTGGTTAAGCGCCTTGGTACCCGAACCTTATTATGGTTTGTGATTACAGCATTGATTGCTGCAACTGTTGGTATCATTGTCGGACGAATATTCAATCCCGGTGAGGGTTTATCTTTAACCATGGCTGCCAGCGATTATCAGGCACGAACAATCCCCAGCATCAGCCAGACCTTCTTGGACATGGTTCCCGGTAATCTTATCGGGCAGGTTGCCAGCGGTAAAGTCATTCCTATTATCATCTTTGCAGTATTTTTTGGGCTAGCATTAACCGCCGTAGGCGAAAAAGGTAAAACCGTGCGAACATTTTTTGATGAGTTTTCACAAGTAATGTTTGTAATTACCCGTAAAATCATCCGCCTGTCACCATATGGCATTTTTGCGTTATTGGTCGCGGTGGGTAATCAGTATGGAATTGCAACACTCTTACCATTGGGTAAATTCATTGTCGCAATTTATGTTGCCTGCGCAGTTCAATTGATTGTTTATGCCATCTTAATTACGGTAGTTGCCAAACGCAACCCCATCAGCTTTTTTAAACAATTCTGGCCAGCCATGATTACCGCTTTTACCACCTCATCCAGCCTAGGAACGCTACCGGTTACCATGGAAACACTGGTCGATCGGGTTAAAATCAGTGAACGGGTAACCGGATTTGTCGCACCGTTAAGCGCCACCATGAAAATGGATGGCTGCGGGGCAATTTATCCAGCCATCGTTTGCATCATGACCGCCACTGTGTTTGGGATTCATTTGGACGCTCAACAATATGTTCTGATTGCAATAACTGCCGCAGTTGCCACCATCGGTACCGCAGGCGTGCCCGGAACCGCTTCCATCATGGCAACGGTGGTTTTAACCAGCGTGGGATTACCATTGCAGGGATTAGCATTGGTAATCGGGATTGATAAAATTGTCGACATGATGCGCACCATGACCAATGTCACCGGCGGTGGTGTATGTGCCACGATTGTCGATAAAACTTATCAACGGAATATCCCAACCTCGTAGTAGCGTGAGCTTTATTATTGATAATGCAGCATTAAATTCTAGATAAACAACTAAGCAGGAATAGAAATATGGCTTATAATTTCATTGCAACTTGGAAAATGGCGTTTGATGGTGTGATGGCCGCCGAAAATATTTTAAAGAACGGCGGTGACATTCAAACTGCAATTGAACACGGTATCGTTATGGTTGAAGATAACCCAGATTATCACTCGGTGGGGTTTGGCGGACTACCTAATCGACATGGTGGTGTTGAGTTGGATGCCGCATATATGGATGGTAAAACAGCTGGCTTAGGCGCGATAATGGCGGTTAAAAACATCAAAAACCCAATCAAGGTGGCGATAAAACTCAGCCACTTCAAACGAAACACGGTTTTAGCAGGTAGTGGTGCCGAACAATATGCTGAAAATAACGGCTTTGAATTTAGCAATATGCTCTCCGCTGAGTCACACCAACGCTGGCAACAAAAAGCCCGTGAAGAATTTGATACCGAAAACACCGAGGCTTATGGCGGACATGACACCGTATGTATGCTCGGAAGAGACTCACATAACAACTTGGCAGTAGGCGTCTCAACAAGTGGATTATTTATGAAACACCCCGGACGGGTTGGTGATTCTCCATTAATCGGCTCTGGGTTTTATTGTGATAACCGTTATGGCGCTGCCGCCGCAACTGGGGTCGGTGAAGATATCATGAAAGGGTGTCTATCGTATGAAATTGTGCGCCGGATTGCCGCGGGTGAATCTCCTCAATCAGCTTGTGAAAATACCCTCTTTGAACATCAGAAGTATATGCTACAAGTTGGTCACGTCTGTGGCAGAATGTCGGTAATTGCGAGTGATGCCGAGGGAAATTTTGGTGCCGCTACAACGAAAAAGGAATTTCCATTTGTCGTTACCAACGATAAAATAGAAACAACTCTACTGGTTGCGCATAATAATGAGGGCAAGATTAGAATTGTGCCCGCCACCCCAGAATGGTTAGCAACCTATGTTGAAGATTAATTAGGGATAATCCAATGATTCGTTGTGCCGCCTTAGTTGAACTTGACCAAACCAACTCGCAGATTTTGTTGGTACGGGTGCGCGCTAATCAGCTATGGTATCTTCCGGGCGGTAAAATTGAGCCGCATGAAACCGCACCGGAAGCTCTTATCCGTGAACTATTCGAGGAACTGACAATTCAGGTGATTCCAGAAAGTATTCACCACTTAACCACCATTATTAGTCAAGCCTATCCGCAAGATGACTTGGTAGAATTGCACTGTTTTACTGCTAATTGGGATGGCCAGATTGTTGCCCAAGCAGAAATTAGCGCTGTGCGCTATCTGCCAGTGCAAGATTTGGATAAAATGGCTCCCGCGGTAATTAAGCTGGTTGATTATCTTCGAGATGTAGAATTCAACTAGATAGCACATCTTAAATTCAGCGATTGAACGACAGATTATTTTGTAATCCTCGCCACTCCGCATCTAATGCAAAATCTATTAATTACCAAAAAATAAAGGGCATTTTAATTCCTACCCACGTAAACAGCACATACTAACCCACGCTATTTATATCAATATATTTCAAATTATTATCACAATATTATTTTAATTTTTTAAACATCGTTAAATCTAATATATATGTTCCGCCATTGACAACATGAACACCGTTCATATATAATGCACCCATTAAATGAACACCGTTCACTAAGGAGCTTATCAATGGTACAAAAAAGAGGTCTCTCTAAGGAAATAATTGTTAATCATGCCCGTTTGATTTTAGAAAGCAGAGGGCTGGAAAAGTTAACTATCCGAATATTAGCCAAAGAGTTGGAAGTTATGCCCTCAGCATTATACAATCACTTTTCATCAAAACAAGAATTAATAATCGCGCTCCAAGCGTATTATTTACATCCTGACAATCAACAACATCCCATTGATTATCAAGCCAAAACCTGGCAGCAATTTTTGATTAGTCTCGCAACTTCATCGCGATTGGAATTTACCGAACGACCTTATGTTCTAGAACTCTTTGCGACTCATTCTTCAGAATCTGAGCAATCTACCATCAAATTTGAGAAATATCTAGAAACCATGCACAACCATGGATTTAGCTTATTACACGCGGGACAAATTAGTCACACAATTTACACCTATATTGTCGGATTTTGTAATTTTGAAAATAATGTCCGGAAAAATAATAAATCGAATGTCGAGGAATTTAAACCAAATCCGCAAATCCAAAAATATCCATTGACCAATGAGTTTATGACCACCAATGGCTGGAATTTCGAGCGCGATTATCAATTTGGGTTGGACGTTTTATTAGAAGGGTTCACTAAATACTGCCATGCAAATAATTAGCCAAACCATCATCGATCAACTTTATAACAATCTGGATAATTTGGAATTATGCTATTTACTAATAGATAAGATGTCACCGGATGCCAAGAGCGAAGTTGGATTCAATTTACCCGCAATTATTGCAACTACCAATAATCTGGCACTAATTAAATATGCACACAACAAAATGAATTTAAACTTTAATGCCCCGGATGAATTTGGTTATAGCGCATTGCATTTGGCGGCAAAATTTAATTGCATAAGCACTTGCCAATACATTTTAGAAAGTAAGCTTGCTGATGTAAATCAAATTACTTACAGCGGCTACACCTCATTAATTTGCGCAGGATTTTCAGCAGAATTGATGTTAATTCAATTACTTATTAATAATGGCGCAAACCCGTTAATCTTATCTCCGAGCGGAAAAATGGCAGTAGATTATGCGCTTAACAATCCGCATCCAGAAGTTATCCCCTATTTACAGAACCTAATTAACCAAGAACAACACCATGCTTAATCTCACCAAAATTATTTCATTCAAAAATCTTGCCGATTTAACTTATCGCAACATTCTGTTTTATTCAATTCTAGCCGGGGTAGCAATGCAAACATTTTTGCTGTCCAGTATCGATTATCTGGCGCTTGAAATAAAACATAGCGATAAAGTGTTTTACAATTACGCAACCATTGCCACACTAGCGGCTACCTTACCACAAGCGCTTAGTTTAATAATTAGCTATCTGGTAAATAATTTACATTTTCGTAAACTACTAATTTTGGGGTTTAGCATTATTTGGATTAGTGGCGTAATAATCATATTTGTGAAGCATAATTTTCTTGCTTATGTCACATGGATTATTGTTTGCGGAATTATTTTCAATGCAATATTTCTTAATTTGAGTCGGCAGATGATCCGCTTATTAAATGAGCGCATCAAAGATTATCAAAGTGATTCTTTTTTATTGGGCGCACTGGGTAACATGCTTGGCTATCAACTAGGAAGCCTTGGATATAACCATCTACATCTTAATGGTATAATTATAATTTTCCTGATTAGTTGTTTGCTGATGTTTTTTATTATTTTTCTTACTACATGACAGAAAATAATTTCTTGCATTTCACTTCCATCGGTAAGTAACTAATACACAATGAAATAAGCTTAATTGCATCGTATAAATCATTGTTCAGTTTTTGTATCAATAAATCATAACCATATCTAAAAAAG
>CAZATM010000054.1:0-6568 GCA_964488065.1 uncultured Neisseria sp. | reverse complement strand
TGCGGTTGAAGATTCATTAACCGCATACCCACCCGCCAATGATTGATAAACTCCAACGATACTATTTAATTGCTGCATTTTGGCGGAATTTAAATTTAAGGCCGAATTATCCAGCAACAGCCGGGCATTTAAAGCGGTTAATTTATCAGCAGTACCCACCCGATATTTAGTTTCAATCAGATGATAGTATTCAGCTAGGGCTTGATAGGATTTTTTGCTGGCGGCATAAGCCGCATCCATTTTTTGCTGGTTAGTGAGGCTGTTATCAACATCGGCAAAAGCTGCCTTGATTGTTTGAACATAATTGTAATAGGCCACGTAATACCCACCTTTTGCGGCTTTGATTTGCTCGTAACTGCTGGCATTTAGGATTGGCATATTTGCGGCAGCCTGCATAAACCAAAATCCGGTTCCAACTGAAAATAAATTACTTAATGCTACCGAAGCACCACCAATATTGCCGGTCAGACTAATGGTTGGAAAAAATACCGAATTGGCCAAGCCAACATTGGCATTCGCCATCTTTAGATTATCTTCAGCTAACAGAATATCCGGTCGATTTTTTAAAATTGCTGAGGGCAGGTTTGTCGGGATGATTCCGTTTAAATCATAATGCTCAAGGTATTCAGACGAGTTTATCTTGCCGGGATTCTCTCCGAGCAGAACTTTTAGTGCATTTTCGGTGGCGGCAATACTATTTTCAATTTGTGGAATTTTGGCATTGGCATCCTGATATTGTTGTTGCAATAATTTTAGGTTAGTTTGATCAGCAGTGCCAACCGTAATTTTAAGTTGCTGTAATTGACTTAATTTATCTAGATCCGCCAGCAATTGCCGCTGTAAAAGCAATTGCTGTTTTTGTCCTAACAACATAAAGTAACCACCACTAACCTGACTGATGATGCTAAGCCGGGTAGCATTAAAAGCGGCTTGCTGCATTTCCAAAGAAGCCTGCGCAAGTTTGGTTTGATTGAGATTGGCAAAAACATTAAAGGTATAACTGGGAACAAAACCGCCTTCCCATACATTGAAATTGGTATTGCCAACACTTCCTGCTGGCAGTGCACGGGCAAGTGAACCTTGTGGCGTCATATTGGTCATATAAGTGTTACCGGCTAATCCCATGCCGCTAGCAGACAATGTTGGAATCCAGGCATATTCGGCGGATTTTAATTGTGCCTGAGCTTGAAGAATATTACCCTGTGCCATTTTTAGCTCGTTATTATTTTTCAAGGCTTGAATAATCAAACTATTGAGTAATGGGTTCTGAAACTTTTTCCACCATTGCAGTTGGCTAAAATCAGTGCTGTTTGATTCAAATATCACGCCAGTTCTGGTTTGGCTGGGCGCCGCTATTGCGGGTTGCTGATATTCCGGTGAAAAAAGTGCGCAGCCGGTGAGAACGCTGCTTAAGGTTAAGATTAAAGTTAGTTGTTTCATTCTACGGTTATTCCTGTCATGATAGTTAAACTAAATAGCTAATGTGTTCTGTGATAATAATTTTGTGCGCTGTCGGTGATTTTTTCTTTGGTTCGTTGATTTTGCACCCACAACCAGCGTGAGAAAACTCAAAGTTAATAATTTACGCTAAAATCTGGATAAATTCTAATCCAAAGTCTTGCGGAAAACTTTGCTGGTAATTAACATCAACACCAGCGCAATAATCACGATTGGCCACACATTTGGGACAATCTGGGTAAATTCATTGGCTTTAAGCATAATACCGCGAGTAATTCGCATATAATAGGTCATCGGTAAGCAAGAGCCAATTGCGCGCGCCCACGCCGGCATTCCGTAAAAGGAAAAGACATAACCAGTTAAAAACATTGATGGCAATTGAAAGAAAATACTTAGTTGCATTGCCTGCATTGGGGTTTTGGCAATGGTTGAAAATATCATTCCTATCATCAGGTTGGCAATAATAAATGGCGCGGTTGATAGATAAAGCAGCCAGATACTGCCGGCAAATGGAATATCAATCAATAACTTGCCAAAGATTAGAATACTGGTTAATTGCAGATACCCTAAAACAATATAGGGTAAAACTTTGCCGATAATTATTTCAATTGGCAGCAATGGGGTAGTTAATAGCATTTCCATCGTCCCGGCGGTAATTTCCGAGGTTATTGCACTTGAAGTCAGCATAACCATGGTCAAGGTAAGCAAAACCCCAATCAATCCTGGAACAATATTATATTCGCTGCGGTTGGATTCATTATAATTGCGGTGAATTACCAGATTAACCGAGCGGCTAATATTTTGCGCAACAGGAGGCTGTAAGCTGCGTGCACTAAATTCAGTCAGTGCTTGATCTAAAATTGGCTGAATGTTACTAAGCGCACTGGCACTGCTGCCAGGATCGGTAGCATCCAGCTCGACTAATAATTGTGGATTTTCGCCGCGGACAAAATTACGGGTGAAATTCGCCGGGATCGTAATCACAAAACTGGTTTGACTGGTTTCAAGAGCCGCATTGGCGGTGGCTTCATCTCCTGATTTTTCATCAATTTTGAAATAACCGGAAGCCTGTAACTTGGTGATGAAGCTGCGGGTTAATGGTGTGCTATCATAGCTGATGATGGTAGTCGGTAGATTTTTGGGATCTAGGCGGATTGCAAAGCCAAAAACGATCAGAAGCATAATCGGTAAAATTATCAGCATGGCGATGGTTCCGCGATCACGGAAAATCAGGGCAAATTCTTTTTTCATCAGCCCATAAACCCGCCGCAAGGAAAAAGACGTAATGGTATTCATTATGGTATCAGTCCAATAAAAACTTCTTCAAATGAAGGCGTTACCGCTGTATAGTTAAAGTCGGTGTAGCGCTCAAGCAATTGTTGCAGATTAGCTACTTCAGTTGCTGAGATGCGTAGTTCATTATTAACAAAAGTAGTCAAAATTTTAGGATAATTGGCATTTATTTCTGCGACCAGTGTATGTTGTGCTTCGCGATTACCGGTAACCAGATAACTTTTTACTCCGGAAAATGGAATAATTGCAGCAGTTGTGCCGCTATAAAGCAAGTTTCCCAAATTGATATAGGTTAATTCGGTGCATTTTTCGGCTTCATCCATATAATGGGTCGTGACTAATATGGTTGTTCCATCGCGAATGGAAATTTTATGGAGATAATCCCAGAAATCCTTGCGCGCCTTAGGGTCAACGCCAGCAGTTGGTTCATCTAAAAACAGCAATTCCGGGCGGTGGAGTAAACAGCATCCCAATGCCAGCGATTGTTTCCAGCCGCCGGACAAGCCACCGGCTTTGATATTGCGGTAGGGCTGTAGATTGAGATCTTCCAGTATGCGAATTATTTCTGCTTCCGGATTGCTTATTTGATAAACATCAGCAACGAAGCGCAGATTCTCATAGACGGTTAAACCGCTATAGAAGCTAAACCGTTGCGACATATAGCCGATTTTTTGCTTGATTTGTGCGCTTTCGGTTAAGATATTATGCCCAAGACAGGTTCCATTACCGGAAGTCGGGGTTAGTAAGCCACAAATCATCCGGATGGTAGTGGTTTTGCCGCTGCCATTAGAACCGAGGAAACCAAAAATAGCACCACGGGGAACTCGTAACGAAATATCATTAACCACGGTTTTAGTGCCAAAAATTTTGGTCATATTTTTAACATCAATCGCAAATTCAGTCATGGCTGTAGTTCCAAAGTGACCGGTTGACCAAGGTGTATAGTTGTTAAATCCGGATTATTTAAGCGTGCCTCAACCCGAAATACCAACTTATGCCGGTCTTCACTAGAGAATATTATTGGCGGTGTATATTCGGCTTTAGCTGAAATATAGCTAATTACGCCACTTTCGGTGTGCGAATTGCCATCATTGGTATAAATTATAGCTTCTCCGAGGCGGAGCTTGCCTAATTGCGGTTCCGGAACATAGAAAATTATTTTTATATTAGTAGCGGTAATTAACGATAAAATTGGTGTGCCGGCAGTAACATATTCGTGTGGATTAAAATAGGTATCAAAAATAATTCCGGATTCGGCCGCTGAGTTTTGCTTGTGCTGCAACTGCCAGATTTTTTGATCGGTATCAAGATTGTTGCCGCTTAATTGGGCATATAGTGCTGAAGATTGATTTTCTAAGACTTTAAGATTTTGCCGCGCCTGATCTAAATCATCATTACTGGCGGCGCCTTGTGTCTGTAATTGCAGCATTCGCTGATAATTGAGCCGGGCATAGGATAACCGGACGCTTAATTCTTTTTGCTGCGACTGCAAATTTTCTTGTTGGGTGTGGCTAATCGCAATATTGCGGCTTTCACTATCCTGTTCTAATTTAAACAGCAATTCTCCGGCGGTAACCGGATTGCCACGGGAAACATTCAGTGTTGCAATTCTGCCGCTATAATCGCTAGATAAATAGGTTAAATCTGCATCCACATAACCATTATAGCGCTGGTTATTCTGTTGACAGCCAGCCAAAGTTAATAATAGCAGTGGAATTAAAAATTTTTGCATTAATCCATTCCTTAAAAATAACACTCATTGGTATAAAATAACATATCTCCAGCAAATATTGTAGAACTTATAATCATTTTCGACAACTACGCAAAAACGTAGTCATATAATTGCTGACCATATTGGCATGGTTGTACGGTGAAAAACTTAGCGGTTAAGTTTTATAAAAACTGCCTGTGCTATAATTCATCCCGCGATTAGAGGGAAAATTTAGACTGATATGAAGTCCAAAATTCTACAATCGCAATGCAGCACAACAATTGTTTAATTTATTAAAAGGGGTTTAGATGATACGCGATATTCATATTATAAATGGGCATCAGCATTGGGATGGTTTTGCCGAGGGTAAATTAACTGGACATTTTATTGATACTATTACTGAGGTATTAAAGGAAGCTAATGTTAGTTACACCTTAACGGCAATTGATAATGGCTATGATCTGGATTATGAAGTTAAACGCTTGCTTGAGAGCGATGTTGTTATTTTGCAATTTCCAATGTATTGGATGGGCTTGCCATGGTTAGCTAAAAAATATATTGATGAGGTTTTTATGCACGGACACGCAAAAATTTATCGCAGTGACGGGCGTGATATCGCGGGTGGTTTATATGGTAGCGGTGGTTTACTTACCAATAAATATATGTTGTCGATTACTGCCAATGCACCGCTTGAAGCCTTTAGCGATAAAAATCAGTTCTTCCATGGCTTGGGGGTTGATGATGCTTTTATCGCCATTCATAACTCCTTTAAATTTGTTGGCGCAACGCCATTACCGACGTTTATTGCCAATGATATATTTAAAAATCCGACCATCGCTGATGATAGTCAACGGTTGCGAGACATGATCAAAAATTTATTAAAATAATTAAAAATAAAACAATTAGATAAATGAGCCATGGAGCTTTTGAAGGTTAAAAATTTTGATAGGTTACATGGCGTCATATTGTTTTTATAAAAAGGGGTTGAAATGATACGTGATATTCATATTATTAACGGACACCAATATTGGGAAGGCTTTGCTGAAGGCCAGTTAACCGGACATTTTATTGATACTATTACCGAAGTATTAAAAGATGCCAATGTCAATTATACAGTAACCGCAATCAACGATGGTTATGATCTGGATTATGAAGTTAACCGACTGTTTGAATCCGATATTATCATTATGCAATTTCCAATGTATTGGATGGGCTTGCCGTGGTTAGCTAAAAAATATATTGATGAGGTTTTTATGCACGGGCACGCTAAACTTTATCGTAGTGATGGGCGTGATGTTGAGGGTGGTTTATATGGTAGTGGTGGTTTACTCACGAGTAAATATATGTTATCGATTACTGCCAATGCGCCACTAGAGGCCTTTAGCGATAAAAATCAATTTTTCCATGGTGTGGGCGTTGATGGTGCTTTTGCAGCAGTTCACAACTCATTTAGATCCATAGGAGCAACGTCGTTACCGACGTTTATTGCCAATGACATATTTAAAAATCCGACTATCGCTGATGATAGTCAACGGTTGCGAGATATGATCAAAAATTTATTAAAATAATCTAAATTGTTGCTTTCCAGTAACGAGCAATAATTTTATTTGTGTTATCTGATAAATATAAATCTCACCATCCGGAGAGATTTATATTTATCATTAGAAGTCCTTAGAAAGGAAACTTAAATCCACCTGGCATACCACCACCAAATGGCATTCCAGCAGTAGCACTGCCCATTTTTGTCGAACTTTGTTCTTCTACTTTACGATTAGCATCATTAACGGCTGCCGCAATTAAGTCTTCCAGCATTTCTTTGTCATCCATAACACTATCATCGATAATTACTTTTTTGAGATCATGTTTTCCGGTCATAATGACTTTAACCATTCCAGCACCAGCTTCGCCCTCAATTTCTAATTTGGCAATTTCTTCCTGTGCTTTTTCCATGTTTTTTTGCATTTCTTGAGCTTTTTTCATCAGACCAGCGAGTTGGTTTTTATCAAACATTACGATTCCTTACAATAAAATAACATAGTTTAAGTGAATTATGCAGTATTTTAGCAGAAAATATTAAATGGTTTAAAATTAAAAAAATTGTGAAAA
>CAZATM010000053.1:0-6287 GCA_964488065.1 uncultured Neisseria sp. | reverse complement strand
TAAACAATTTGACGAATATGATTGGCTGCGAACCAAGTTTGATAATACGACCTTGCTGCTTGAACAAAAATTGGATACTTCTGAATTAGATAAGTATAAACAGGAAATTCGCCAGTTAAATCAGCAAGCCGTGCAGTGGGAGAAAAAATATAATACTTTATTGGCGGCGAATGAGTTAAAGACACTGCTTAAAGAAAACCGTGAATTAAAACAGCAAATGGAAGCAAATGCGAAAGAATTGATCGCTTCAACCAAGGCTGAGCAACAACAACTCTTACAACAACAGCATTCAATGAGCACCGTCACGGCAGTGAAAGCAGTTATATCACCCACCGAAACTCCTGAAAAATTAGTAGATGCTAAGAAGCGCCGCAAAGTTTTTGGAATTTTTTGATCAACAGGGGGGTGCAAATTCGCAAAATCACATTGCAAATTTGCAATCATCTAAGTAGCTGAATTTGTGTACAATCACGAGTTGTGATCTTTTGGGTTACATTTTGGTATATCTACAAAAGCCCCGTTATTATAACGGGGCTTATTATCTTATCGTAGTTATATGATCTGGCTATTGATCAGCAACTGGAAGGTTTAATAATGACCAAGTGCTATCAGTAACTTCGCCGGCCTGCAATGCATACATTAATTTAATTAAAATTAAAGTAGTTTTTGACGTAATATCATTGTTGTTGATATAATACCAATAACCATTGTATTGAACTTTATTAATTGCAGTCGGTGTATCAGTACTATAACTCATTTTAAAGATTGGGTTTGGCAGGCTAACTTGACTTTCACTAACTACTTGAGTGTAGTTTTGTTTTAGTAGGTCGGCTGGAGTTGCTACACCGGTTGACAGCGCATTTAGGGTTGAAAAAAACGAACGAGTTTTTAGTTTCACCACATTGCCTTTTACGTCATTGTTTGCGAACCGTGAAATAATAACGGTTTTATATGGTTTATCCAGCTTTAGGGTGTTGGCAATATATTGAGCGGTAGCATCATCATAGGAGACAATTGCCAATGATGGTTGATTAATCTTTATTTGGCTTTCTAATTGTCCAGACAGTGGATTATTGACCAGCGGTGGTTGATAGTTGCTTAAATAAATTCCCAACTTATTTTGCCCACGTAATACATCCAGTTTATCCGCAAAGCTACCAAAATAATTTTGACGCTGCTGTTTATTATCTTGGCGAATAATGAAATCATTACGATTATCCAAATATCCCAGTTGATCAACGGTTAGTTTGAGCGTTGTTGCCAGATTGAGATTGGTTTGAATTAAGTAATACAATTTGGTTATGTCAATTGGCGTCAGCAAGCCGGAAATATAGGTGGTGCCCTGTAGTGGTGAATAAGTTATTGTTGGCGAAGTTGTAAACTCGATATTTGGCTGTAAATTCCAGAAAGCGCCCAATGGTCCACCACGAGCCCCATTCACCCCGTTTGTAGCATTGCCAATCTTGGTGTCATCACCGCCGGTAGAATATTTTAAAGTCGTACGGGTGGTTACACTATCAATTCCGACAAAAAATGGACTTTTATCATAGTGTAATTTGACAATATTTAACAGGAATTGTTCGTTATCACTTTTGTTTAACGCTTGGTTATAACCTTCACGAGTTTGTGGGATTTTTCCTAAACCGGCGGTTGAGCAGGCGCTAGCTAGCAATGTAACGGCACATAAAGTACCATAAGTCGATAATTTATTTTTAAACATGTTCTTAACTCACTGAAATTAACGGTTAACTGGAATGGTTACAATTGGCAGATTAGCCTTAATGTCGCCTAACTGTAATGAGTAAATCAATTTTAGTAGTACTAATGTTGCTTTAGAATTAGAATCATTATTGGCAATATAGTACCATTTACCATTGTATTCAATTTTAACCGAGGCTACTGTTACATCCGGTTCACTGGTAGATGATAATACTTTAAAATTATCTATTCCAATATTTGCTTTATTATCAGTTATACCATTTGCCAGAAAATTCATGATCCCCAATAATGAACGAGTTTGGATATTGATGATATTTTCAGGTGAATCCGGCGTTTCGAAGGCTTTACGCGAGAAAATAAACTGGGTGTAGCTTTTTTTTAATTTCAATAAACGTGAAATTTGTTGTCCAACTTCAGGTGTGGCGGCTTGAATTGAAATCGCTACATCACCTTTGTAGCTGGTAATTGTTTCAGTTATTAGACGCTTATTGGTTAGTTCATCCATAGTATCGATAAATTTATCAAAATCTGGATTTTCAATATTATTGTCCTGATCAACGTGACGGCTAATTTCACTATTATCCAGATTTCCAATCCGATTCAAGACAATATCCAGCACGCTTGAAAGTTTCCATCCCGAACTTTGCAACATTCCGATTTGCAAAGTAGTTAACGGGGTCATCATTCCTGAAACATATTTGGTTCCCTGTAGTGGGGTATAGGTGAGGGTAGGTGCTTCAGTAAAGGTGATAGTTGGGCTTAAATTCCAAAACGGTGGTTGTAATTTGGCATTTTTATCAGTAAAAAGCTGGGCTTCCATTTTAGCAAAAAGTGTAGTTTGAGTGGTGATGCTATCAACATTAACAAAATATGGACTCCGTCCGTTGTGCATCCGCACTAAGTTTAATAAAAATTGTTCATTTTCACTAGTATCAATGGCGAGATTATAGTTCTCCCGTGTTTGTGGAACTTGTCCCAGCTGAGTTGTCGAACAAGCACCTAGCAATAAACAACTGCCAAGTAATAATGAGGTATGTTTGATGATATTCATAATTAATTCTTCTTTCAATAGATAATTTCACTAAGATAGTTACTGAACTGGGATGGTAATTAACGGCAAATTAGCCTGTACCTCGCCCATTTGTAGCGAATATATCAATTTCAATAGAACCAGGGTAGATTTAGATAACTCATCGTCTTCGGCAATATAATACCAGTTACCTTCGTATTGTGTTTTGGTGATAACGTTATCGGGGTCGCTGGAGTTTTCTCGTACATGCAGCATTTTATAGGTATAACTGCTCCAATCAATATTGGGATCAGCTAACGGTCGATTATATTCCGCCGTAGTTGACTCAGTCGATTTTGGTGTATCAACATCTTTGGAGACAAATTCAAGCACATTGAAGAATGAACGAGTATGAACACTAATAACATTTTCTGGCTGTTTACCATCAACCATAAGAGTTGGTGCAAAAATTAACTTGGTATAGGGTTTTGATAAGTGCAAACTTTGTGCCAAAGTTTTCGCAGCATCCTGGCTGGCAGCATAAACAAAAATCGCTGGCTTGCTTTCGTAGGAAGTTAGCTCAGAATGAATTTGATTGGAGTTGCCTAGTAAATCTAACGTATTAATAAAATTATCAAATGCCGAAGTATTTGGAGCTGTTGCACCATTTGAGTTAACTGATGATGAGCCATTTCTTAATGAACCAATTCGGTTAAAAGTTAACTTCATAACTTCTTTTGGACTATAACCGGATTGCAGCAATAGGTAAATTTTATCTAAAGATAATGCCGCAAGCATTCCTTTGGCAAATTTACCGCCTTGAACTGGTGTATAGGTAATCGTTGGCGTTTGCGAGAATGATATTTGTGGACTAATACTCCATTGTACTCCATTAATTGGAGCCCAGACGTTATTGACTCCAAAGTCACCATTAGCGCCAGTTGTTAATGAAGTTGCGGCAGTGATGCTATCGACACCGACAAAGTATGGATTTTCCCCATAATGAAGACGAACAATATTAAGTAGAAATTGTTCATTTTCACTACTATCCAGTGCGCGATTATAGTTTTCGCGATTACTTGGGACATCGCCCAAATTGACAGTTGAACAGCCGGCAATAAGTAAGCTGCCGACCCCACCAATTAGGGTTGCTATAAGACGGGTTTTTTTCATTGTTTAATTTCCTCAAAATTAAAAAATAAAGCCAAGCCTAAATAATAGCCTAACTGTAAAACTAGAATGTGGGCAATTATAGATAATTATGATTGGAAAGGGATATATTTAAGGGATTTTTATTTAGCAAATCTGATAATGGCTTGATAAATAATAAGATGTTATCCAAGTATGTGGTGTTGTAAAATGTCTCAGTTGGGGCTGGTTTTCTTGATCTTTAACTTATTATACATGAAACAGTTATTGAAGTTAGTCTGAAGTATCTAAAAATTGAATTGAGATTAGAATGCTGAATTTTGTGAATAAATGATAGATATGAAAAAGCAGCACTCAAATGATAACAGTTATGGTACTGCTGAATTTTACGATTTCGTATAGTAACTATGGGCTATCTTGAATTACGATTCATTTCTTCGGTTCGAAGCTCAGTGGCGAGCTTATCAACTAGGCCGTTAACAAATTTAAATGAATCTTCACCACCATATAGCTTGGCTAATTCTATTGCCTCATTGATGATAACCGGTGCCGGGACTTCTAAATTTTGTTTTAATTCCGTTGCCGCAATAACTAAAATGGCTTTTTCTACTTGTTGAATATCATTAAGCGGACGGCTAGAATATTTACTATAAAAATCAAGTAATGAGCTAAAATCATTGCTGGCATTTTCTAATAAATAGTGTAATAGATCATAATTAGCCCGTAAATACAAATCCGAGTTGTGATTGTGGAGAAAGTCCTCAATTTCACTAACTGATTTAGGATTGGTTTGCCAATGATAGAGTCCTTGAACCGCCAAGGAACGGGAGATTCTACGCGGAGAAAGTTTGATTTTGTGCATTATGATCTTCTTGAGATGATTTTATTTTGATATTTAACTGGATGGTGGAGATGGGGAATTTGAACCCGACAACATCGGTTTTTCCTGTTTTTTATCCACCAATTTAACACATCGTTTTATATTTTAATTTACAGTTTATCAAACAGAGTTTGCAGGTTGTAAATAAGGATTTAAGGGGGCATTCAGGTATATAATTCGAACGTATTTCGAACTTAACCGCAAGGGGGTTCACTACCTGCACCCAATAACTGTATAAGGCGTGTATTATAGTTTTGTTTTGGGTAAAAGTCAAGAATTCTTTTGGCTATTTCCAAACTATACAAAACTTGCTCGAATTTTATTTATCAATAACTAATTAAACATAACAATACAAGTGCTAATTTACTCAATTTTTGCTAATCGGTATCTTGATTAAGTTGTTTTAACTTATTTATAAATTGGCGGATTATTTCAACTTATTAAATATTAAATTTGTCGTTGTAGTCTCGTCTTTGTTTATTACCGTTGAGCCGTGTTGAATTTTTAGAATATAGATATTGCCATTATAGATTTTATAACTGACAACATAATCTAACGCATAGAAATATTTAACTTGATGCGAAAATGACTGATGAATATTTGTAAATCTTTTGACATAACTGATTTTTGTTTTTATCGTTTTTTTAAGTCTGGATTTTTTGGTAAGGGAAACCGTATCCAATAATTGGCAGATTATTTTTAAACTATCGTAATAATCTTGGGAAAAGACTACCGCCATAAATTGTTATAGTCTTTCTATAAGAGCATTCATTTCCGCTTCTGTATATGATTTAGTTTCTCCGCTCATCATTTTTTTAAACACTTCTTCGGACGATGCAATAAAATCATTTGAAACTACCAACTCGTTGCTTTTTTGTATTTTTTTATTTTGCTGAGCGGTAATGTGTTTTTTTGTGTGTTGTTCCATTTTATTAACCTTTTTAATAACCATATTGCCAATATTTGCCTAGATTACAGGCAATAGAATTTGCGATATCAGATATTAAACCATTATTTATTGAATTTGTCAACTTTTTGTTTAAACGATTTACGTTGTGTCAAAGTACATCTTATATATTTTAACTTACTACATGACAGAAAATAATTTCTTGCATTTCACTTCCATCGGTAAGTAACTAATACACAATGAAATAAGCTTAATTGCATCGTATAAATCATTGTTCAGTTTTTGTATCAATAAATCATAACCATATCTAAAAAAGCTATTTTGTTTATACCCATGCGCCTTTATCATAATTGGCTGATAGCTAGCTTTGACTAATCCAATTAAATAACAAATCGTTAACGCTAAAACTACTAGTTTGGACAACTTGCCGATACGATCTTTGGCCGTAAATTGCGTATCTTCAAAGTTAAACCCTTTACTCTTGACGATGGCAAGCAGACATTCAAGCCGCCATCTCGTGGCAGAAATTACGAGTATATTCGGTTCAACTAATCGGTTTGCCACAACTTTCACTACGGTATTTTCTGTATTCCTACTATCCTGTGCCTCTAATGTCCGACCAC
>CAZATM010000052.1:0-52250 GCA_964488065.1 uncultured Neisseria sp. | reverse complement strand
TGGTTTAAAATACCACTTAGCTGATCAATCTTCATTTTAGGCATTATCTATCTTTTCTTGGTCGAAAATTCGATAAATTACCTTATTTTGAAGTTTTGGTCAGCTTTTTTTATTTTCTGTCATGTAGCAAGAAAATTTTTAACTTCTAACTTAAATATTTTCATAACACATTCTCCTCTTTAACTATTTCCTACTACACCCAACACCGCCAATCCGACTCACGCCACCGCTCAACGGTTCAACCTGAATCTGCAAACTAATCCGATCCTTGAGTGCGCCAACATGCGAGATAACCCCGATCAGTTTGCCATCACGCTGGAGGCTATCGAGTGCATCAAGTGCGGTTTGCAGCGAATCTTCATCCAGCGTACCAAATCCTTCATCGAGGAATAACGAATCCACCTGAACTTTATTACTTGATAGTTTGGACAAACCCAGAGCCAGCGCCAAGCTGATAACAAAGCTTTCACCACCGGAGAGATTTTTGGTGGTGCGGGTTTCGCCGCCTTGATAGTTATCAATTACGTTTAGTTCCAGCGGTGCATTATTATCGCGGATAAGTAAATAGCGGTCTGACATCAGGCGTAGTTGCTGGTTGGCATGTTTAACCACCAGTTCAAAGGTTAGCCCCTGAGCAAAGTTACGGAATTTTTTACCATCGCTGGAGCCAATTAGCACATGCAGTCGGCGATAGCGTTCGGTTATTTGCAGTTGTTGATCGCGTTGCGTTAATGTATCTTGTTGCTGCTCTTGCGCTTGGCTGTTGGCAGTTAATTGTCCACGGATTTCCCCGATACGCTGATTAGAGTGTTCGTAATTAGTTTGAATATTGGCAATTTCGGTTTTTAGTTCGTCATGGGTTTTGTCGGTTAATTGTTTGGCTTGTTCCTCTGCCAAGGCTGCGCTGGTTTGTTTTAGGCGGCCAGCAAGTTCAATCACTTGCTGTTTCAGGTTATCTGCTGCCAGCCCAATTGCCGCCATTTCCTCACGCGATAAGCGCTTGGTAATAAACTCAGCTTCATCGACGAGATTAGCCAGCCTGAGTCGGGCAATAAATTGTTCTTCCAGTTGCGCGTGGGTAATTTGTAATGGCTGGAGCTGTGCACGATCTTTTTCAATCAGTGTAATTAGCGCGGTTTGCTGCTGCCCGAGTCGATTTAATTCAACCGCGCTAGCTTGAGCTTCTTCTTCCCGCGCCTGTAGTTCCTGCTGCCACAGTGTCTCGGCGGCATCGGCATTTTTATCACCAAATAAAGCGCCGCGGCTGGTGGTTAGTTCATTAATAGTTTGTTGCAGTGTGCCAACTTCATGTTGTTGTTCGGCAATCTGACCATTTAGTGCCGTTTGCAGGCTATTATTTTGTTCCAGTTGATGAGCTAATTGTTGCAGCTCTTGTTTGAGAATATTGGCTTGCTGCTCTTGGCTTTGCCAAGCATCACGACGTTTGGCTAAGCTGACTTTAATGCGGTGAGCTTCCGCAGCGGTGATTGCCGGGATTTGATAAGTGACTAATTGAGTGGTCAATTCATTTAATAATTTTTCATAGTCGCCATGAATTTGGGTATTTTCGTGAATTAGATCAGCCAGACGTTTTTCGTTGCCCTGCTTTTGTTCTGTCAATCGCGCGGAATCGAGCTTAATCTCATTCAATAGTTGGTCTAACTCTAACCGTTTAGTTTGGTAGTCGGCTAATTGCTCTTCATAATCCTGTACAGCTGTAATTCGTTCATTGAGCTGATTGATTTGTTCGCTTATTGTGCCTAATTGTTTGTGCAGTTCCGGTGCGCTTATTTGATTAGCATTTAAACTATGCTGAGTAATCAGGATATCAATGCTCTGTTGTAATACACATTGGCGATTGGCTACCTCACTTTGTTGTTCGCGGAGTTTGGCAAGATTAGCATTAGAGGTCGCAAGTATGGTATTTAGTTTGGTTAGCGCCGTCTGTAATTGGCTAATCTTGGTTTTAGCCTGAGCAATTTGGGTATCCAGCACATTATTAACCGGTAAGCCGTTGTGAGCATAAGGATGCTCCAACGATCCACACAGCGGACAGGGCTGATCGGATTGCAAGTTTGCCCGCTCATCACTAAGGCTGATAATTTTACTGTGTAGAAGTTTCTGCGCCGTTAAATTATCCAGTAACTGATTGTTATAATCTAAAAGCTCGTTATTACGGGCAAGCTGGGGTTGTGTCTCGGTACAAAACTTCTCTTCATTGGCTAATTCAATCTCGATTTGTTGGAGTTTCTGCGCCAAATTCTCCAGTTCGTCTAGCTGTCTTGCCAATTCACGATAATCAGAATATTGCTTATTGAGCTGGAGGATTTCATCTTTGAGCATTGCCACGCTATTACCATTGGCTAGTTGCTGAATGCTTTGCTGAAGCTCGGTAATTTGGCTATTTAAGTTATTTTGTTCGGTGCTATATTTGTTTTGGCTGATTTCCTGCTCGACGATAAGTTTTATTAATTTATCGAGGTTGGCTTGAGTGGATGATTGCTCACTGTGATTACTCTGAATGTTTTTATCAATCGCCAGTAGATTATCTAACCCGGCACAGATACCGCTATAGGTCGCAATTAGTTCAGCATCGGCATGATGTTCGCTCAGATAAGTATTAATCTGAATTTGCTGTTGCAATTTGTCTGCCTGTTGTTTAGCAAACTTTTGTCGCTCACTTAGTAAGTTATCCAACTCGCGGCGACTAATCTCAAGTTTGCCGGTAACTTTGGCTAATCCCTCCTGTTTGGTTACTACCTCGGCATCCAGCAAGCGAACCTGTTGCAAAATTTTAAGGTTCTCTGCATGGTTGGTTTTATAGCTGGTTAATTCATCGTTGGTTTGGATTGCTTGATTTTGCTGTCTAGTGACTAATTCTTGCAGCTTGGGCAACTGTTCTTGATTGGCACTCAGGTTAGCTTTGATGGTTGCTATTTGTTTGCGGAGTTCTTGCAATTGGATATAAATATCGCTATTTATTTCTTCAACCGTTTTGGCAGCTTGGAGGCGTAGTTCATCGCCGGCAAATTGTTCTTGTTGTTGCTGTAATCTTTGCTGTGCTTGCTCGATGCTAGCCAATTCATCAGCTAACTTTTGTAAATTAGTTAGCCAGTTTTGTTGCTGTTCCAGCGTAGTTTTATCATTGATTAGCACCGTAATTTGCTGAGTTAACCCGGCTAATTCAGTTTGTAATTCGGTTATCTCATTGGCATTTAGTAAATTGATACCGGCTAATTTAGCATTGAGATTGTTTAAGATATTTTCTTCGCTGGTTTTACGCTCGTGCACCAATTTAGAGATTTGGCTATAGATTTCGGTACCGGTAATTTTTTCCAGAATTGGCGAACGTTCATCGGCAGATGATTGCAGAAACTTGGCAAAGCCGCCCTGTGCCAGCAACATCGCGCGGGTAAAATGTTCAAAGTCCATCCCGGTTACTTCAGTAACCACTTGCGGTGTCTTACTGAGTTTATCTTCCAGCGTTTTATTAGTTACACTATCTTCAATAATATGCTGCGCATTTTGTAAATTTCCATCCGGCTTTTTGCGCGCGCGGGCTTGTGACCATAAGGAGCGATAAGTCCCCGCAGAGGTTTGAAATTCAAGGCTGGCAAAACATTCGCCACATTGCCGCGACATGATTTCATTTTGCGCCGCATTAATCCGTTCCAAACGCGGGGTGCGTCCATAAAGCGCCAAGCAAATTGCATCAAGTATCGTCGATTTACCCGCGCCGGTTGGTCCGGTAATCGCAAAAATTCCCTGCTCTCCATATTCCGCAACAGTAAAATCAATCGTCCATTCGCCGACTAACGAATTGAGATTTTTAAATTTCAGTTTTAAGATTTTCATTATTCAGCCCTCGCATCGTGAGTAACTAAATCCTGCATGATTTGGGCGAAACAATCTGTTAGCTCATGTTGCTGCTCCGCAGGGACATTGTTCATGGCTAAACACTTTTCAAAAACCTGCTCAGGAGTTAAATCACTTAATTCAAGAGCCGCACCATATTCAACGGAAGATAAAACTTGCGTTAATAATTGGCTATTGTGAATTTTAATCAATTCCACCTGACTGCCCAGCACTACCGCCTGTAATTCAGCCGATAAATTAGCTACTATTTCATTACCCGTATAGTCCACCTCGCACCAGATCGATTGGTTTTCAAGTATCAAGCCAGTTAACTGAGCTTTGATGGTCTGAAGATCGCCGGCAACTCGTTCCAGCCGTTGAAATTTCGGCACCGCTATTTCCGTGATATTTACTTGATTAGCAGTCACTTCCGCAACGACAATAATTTTTTGCTGGGATGCTTCGCCAAAACCCATTGCCAGTGGTGATCCACAGTAGCGAAAATTTTCACGATTAGCTATTTTTTGCGGGACATGCAGATGACCAAGCGCCAGAAAATCAATGCCGGATGGAAAATCAGTTGCACCAAATTGTGCCAGCGTTCCGACGTATAATTCGCGCACCCCGTCATCCTTGAGAGTTTTACCACCGGTTACAAATAAATGCCCGGTGGCAATAATCGGAATTTGGCTCTTAGCAAGTTTTCGTAAGTCCAATGCGTGCGCATAAACTTTGGCATAATAGTCTTTGATCGCGGACATGAAATTTTTATCTTTATCCTCTGCTAATTCAGACTCTTCAAGAAGACGAATATCACGATCACGCAAGTAAGGAATAGCGCAAACTATGGCTTGAGGATTACCATCCACATCCTTCAATTCAAGCACCTCGTCGCGGTAATCTTGACTAATGCTGCCGACCACATGGATTTTGAGTTGTTTCAATAGTTCTTTGGGCGCGTCCAACAAGGTTGGTGAATCATGGTTGCCGCCAATAATCACAATATGCCGACAGCTAGTATTTGCCGCCACCTGACATAAAAATTGGTAATATAGTTCTTGAGCTTTGTTACTGGGGGTTGTCGTATCAAAAACATCGCCAGCGATGATCAGCAAGTCCGGCGCTTCACGGTGAATTTGTTCAATTAACCAGGTAAGAAAGGCAGCAAATTCGGCATAGCGTTTTTTACCATATAAAGCCCGCCCAAGATGCCAATCGGAAGTGTGGAATATTTTCATGCGCTAAAACAATCTCCAATAAATTCAGTCAATATTATAACTAAATACCATTATCGTCACTACAGTTATAGCACCATTTTCATTAATTACTTTCGCATTAGTGCCACAACGCGACATAATTATGAAAAAACCCCGCCGTAGCGGGGTCGTGTAGATATACCCAAGTAACTAAGTTACCTGATAATTATAGCATAATATTTATTCAGTTATTTTTGCGCTGCAACATGTTACAATATATTGCTAACCTATTTCTGGAGGTGTTATGACTTTTAACGATGCAATAAAAACCTGTATGCTGCAAAAATATGCCGACTTTAACGGACGCGCCAGTCGTTCTGAATACTGGTGGTTTTGGTTATTTTATGTATTGGCGATTTCGGTCGCAGCGATAATCAATGGCAGCCAGGGTTCATATACATTAAATGGATTGGTTTTCATTATATTTTTATTACCAAATCTTGCCGTCACTACCCGCCGGTTACATGATGTTAACCGCTCCGGTTGGTGGCAATTGCTTTATCTGACATTTATTGGTGGTTTTATTATTCTTTACTGGTTATGTAAGAAATCTGTAACATTCAGCAAATATGAGTCAACTCAAGAGCATAAAGGTGACCTCCTCGGATAAAAATTATAGAACAACTCAAATTTAGGGTATAATACAACATTATAAGTAATGTTATTCCTGACTAAATTTATCGGACTTTAACAAGGTTCAGTAACTTACGACCTTATTCGAGTAATTAGAATTCATAGCGTAATTAGTCACCGATAACTTGATGGTGTTTTGGTCAATAAATTTCAAAAGGTTGTTCCATGTTAAATTTATATAATTCCTGGCTCAACAGCGCTGGCGTTAGAAGAGGCGTTGATTTTAATAATTTAATCAGCGATGGTTACTTTTGCCCCGAAGAACGCCAGCCACTATTAAACTATGCTAAACAATTATTGGTTGGTCACCCCGAACAGGAGATCATTCTAAAAAATGCAGAGTGGATACTTCTTCAGTCGTTCTACTACTATTTACTCGATGTTGCATCACTTGAGACCGCTTTTATTTGTAAAGTTAATTCTGGAATTATTAACGATGACTTTTCGGTAAAGTTTGATCAAGAAACTAAAATTGTGGCAAGCACTATTATCATTGATGAAGGTTTTCACACCAATCTTGCGTTACTAGCCATCGAAAAAATCAAAGAACTAACCAATATCCAACCATTAAAAACTATACATGATGCAAATATTTATCAAATTTTACAATGTTGCTATCAGCAATTAAATCCGGAATTACATGATAATTTCAACCTCTTGGTAAATTGTATCCTTGAAAACACCTTGACTAAAGATCTTGACTTAGTACTCACCAAAAAAGATATATCTCAATTAAATTCATTTACTTTAGATGTGCTGGAAAAACATTTTCGTGATGAAGCGCGCCACTCGGTATATGCATTTAAGGTAGCCGAGCAATTTTGGCAAAAACTTGAACCAACTGATCGGGTTCAATTAATACCGGCGCTAAAATATTTTGTCAATGAATACTTAGAACATGATATTCTGCAAGATATCAATTTTAATCGCATCATCCTTGCTTCACTAAATATTTCGTACGCCACTGCCAGTGCCGCAATGGAATATTGCCAGCATTTCAATCACAGCCATAAGGAAACATTAAAGCAAAGCCTAACTATATTTTTGCAAAAAGTTGGAATTGATTTATTGTAAGATTTTAATTCTCAATAAATAACAAACCGGTAATAGAATTGGATTATAATTATCAACTAATATTTATTACCGTTAAAATGCTTTATGACTACTAACAATCTGATCATTACCGATATCGTTAAACAAATGGATGCGCCATTGGCACAAGAGCAGGCAAAAAGCATTGCTGCCGACAACGATATTGCGGCGATAAAAACCTGGCTGCTGGAGTTTCGCCATAGTCCCAATACTTTTACCTCCTATCGTCAGACCGCAGAACGTTTTGTAATGTGGCTAATTCAACAAAATCTGAATTTAAAAACCGTTACCCGTGAAGCAATTCAAGATTATCAGGATTTTTTATTATCGCCAGCACCCACTGATTTTTGGTGTGGACCATCGCGTCCACGCAATCATGAAGAATGGAAACCCTTTGTCAAAGGACTGGCTAACTCCAGTATCAAACTTAATTTGCAGATTTTAGGTGGAATGTATCAATATCTGATTGATGCCGGCTATCTACAGCGTAATCCATTTCGGCTAATCCGAAAAAAAATAAAAGTTAAACATGATGTTGAACGCTTTTTAACTATGCGTGAATGGCAGTATTTAGTAGATTTTATAGAAAAAATGCCTAATGAAACGATCAAGCAAAAGTTTGACTATCAGCGGGTGCGCTGGATATTTAATCTGCTCTATCTAACCGGGTGCCGAAGAAGTGAAGTCATAAATGCCAAGATGAGTGATTTTATTAATAAACGCAGTCAATGGTGGTTAAAAGTAGTTGGAAAAGGCAATAAATATGGTGAAATCCCGGTGCCCAATGAACTATTAAGTGCGCTTATTGCTTATCGTCATGCGATGGGATTAAGTGACTACCCTAGCCCACTAGAAACTGAAATACCGCTAATCCTCAGTAAGCGCGGAAAATTACAACCTATCAGCGATTCGATGCTGTATAAAATAATTAAACAAGTTACCGGTAATCTTGCTGATGAATTAAAGTTAACCGATCCAGCCAGCGCTTTTGTTATCGCCCGTGTCTCAACTCACTGGTTACGCCATACCTCGGCAACCCATCAGGTTGATGCCGGTATCGATATTCGGACAGTCAAGGAAAATCTCCGCCATAGTATGCTTGAAACAACCATGAAATATCAGCATACCGCCGAAGATGATCGTTACCAGGAAACCATCAGCAAATTTGGTAAGAAATAAAAAAATCTCCCACGAAATTTGGGAGATTTTCTAAATCAAATCAATTCTTGCAGTTATGCTCTTGCTTGATATTGATGCACACAAGTATCACATTTTGTTTGTGTACAAGCACTTTGCAATAAAGTTGTCTGATCGGTAGTAGTAGCACTAACAACTAATTCAACAATATCACACTCAGAATGAGCAATCGAATCATCATTGCTGCGAATAACTTTTCCAGTCCGGGTATTGCGCGGATGCTCATCGGTAGGACGGCATTCAAAACCATAGTCTAAAAGACCAGTCATTACTTCACAAATTGTTCCATCTCTTAATCGAACAACATCACCTTTTTTTACTTGTTCTGCACGTAGTTTTTCCATTTTGGTAATCCTTTCTAAATATCGAATATTTACAAAATTTACCGCGGTTTTATAAAATGATCATCTACGAGAGATATTATACACCCCTTAAAAACAATGTGGTTATTTATTTGTGCAGTGCAGCAATCCATCTTAAGCAAATTAAACATAATATACTGTATTTTAATAACTTTATCCACTTAAAATAAAATACCCCTGAAGTTTATTTCAGAGGTATTTTTCAAATAAATAGCAATTACTTGCTGACTTTCTGTCCAATTATTTATTTTTGAATACTGTAAAAAGTCTTAAGTCCCGGATAAATCGCGGTTTCATCAAGCATTTCTTCGATTCGCAATAATTGATTATATTTGGCAATCCGATCTGAGCGCGATAATGATCCAGTTTTGATCTGACCGCAATTTAAACCAACCGCCAAATCCGCAATTACCGAATCTTCGGTTTCACCTGAGCGATGCGACATAACCGTAGTATAATTAGCGGTTTTAGCCATTTCAACGGCTTCAATGGTTTCAGTCAGTGTTCCAATTTGATTAATTTTAACCAACAAGGAATTAGCTATCCCGTTTTCGATACCTTTAGCTAAAATTTTGGGATTGGTAACAAACAAATCATCACCAACGATCTGAATTTTTTGACCAAGACGATCAGTTAAAATTTTCCAGCCGGCATAATCTTGTTCCGCCATACCATCTTCAATAGAAATGATCGGGTATTTATTAACCAGATTTTCCAAATAGTCAACCATTTGTTCTGAAGATAATGATAAACCTTCGGCAGCCAAGACATATTTGCCTTCTTTATAAAACTCAGAAGCTGCACAATCCATGGCAATCACAATATCTTTGCCGGCAGTATAACCCGCCGCCGCAATCGCCTCAAGAATAATCGTAATTGCTTCTTCATTGGTATTCAAACTCGGTGCAAAACCACCTTCATCACCAACTGAAGTTGGATAACCACGTGAATTACAGATCTTTTTCAGCGCCTGAAACACTTCCGAACCATAACGTAGCGCTTCTTTAAATGACGGCGCGCCAACCGGCATAATCATAAATTCCTGAATATCCAGATTATTATTGGCGTGCTCACCGCCGTTTACCACATTCATCATTGGTACCGGCAATAATTTTTTACCAACTCCGCCAACATATTTAAATAACGGAATTCCCAATTCATCAGCTGCCGCCCGCGCTACAGCAATCGATACCGCCAGCGTAGCATTGGCACCAAGATTGGATTTATACTCAGTGCCATCCAAGGCAACCAACAAATTATCAATCGCCGTTTGATCCAACGCATCCAAACCCAAAACCGCTTCAGTTATCGGACCATTAATATTTTCAATGGCTTTTAGAACACCTTTACCGTTATAACGCGCCTTATCACCATCGCGCAGCTCAAGCGCTTCGCGTGATCCTGTAGAAGCTCCGCTGGGAACTGCCGCCCGGCCAAAAGCCCCAGATTCTAAAACGATATCAACTTCCACCGTAGGCATGCCACGGGAATCCAAAATCTCACGAGCAATAATATCAACAATAGCAGACATAGACAACTCCTAAAATAAATAAACAGCAACAATTATAACCCACTAAATTTATCAACAATTTAGTATTTTTTAATCAACTGATCCAATTCCATAATTTCGGTTAAAAAATCCTCAATTTGATACATCGGAAATGAATTGGGGCCATCAGATTTAGCCTCATCCGGATTTGGATGCGTTTCCATAAATAGACCGCTGATACCAACAGCTACCGCTGCCCGTGCCAACACTGGCACAAACTCACGTCGTCCACCGGAACTGTTACCCTGTCCTCCCGGCAATTGTACCGAATGAGTAGCATCAAAAACCACTGGACAGTCAGTGTTACGCATCACTACCAGAGAGGTCATGTCCGAAATTAAATTATTATAACCAAAGCTAACCCCACGTTCACAGGCCATAATCAAACCGTGCCCCTCAACACTTAAAGCTTTGTCGGTAACATTTTTCATATCCCACGGCGCCAGAAACTGTCCTTTTTTGATATTTATCGGTTTTCCGGTTTTGGCTACCGCTTTGATAAAATCGGTCTGCCGGCATAAAAAAGCGGGGGTTTGCAAAATATCCACCACCGAAGCGACTTGATCAATCTGCTCAACATCGTGAATATCAGTAACCAACGGCAACCCTAATTGACGTTTAACTTCCGACATAATCCGTAAGCCTTCATCAATTCCCGGTCCGCGGAAAGTTGTTCCCGAACTGCGATTAGCCTTATCAAAACTAGATTTGTAGATAAAATTAATCCCCAATTTAGTAGTAACTTCTTTGAGATAACCAGCGGTATCAATCGCCAATTGTTCAGATTCGATTACACAGGGTCCAGCCATTAAAAATAGCGGCTGATTTAGCCCAACGGCAAAATCCAATAATTTCCATGTTTGTTGTGACATTTTTCTCTCCTGTTATGTTTAATTATGGGCACGCGTCTTGCGATATTCTAATGCGGCACTCACAAACGCACTAAATAATGGATGACCAAATCGCGGTGTTGAAGTAAATTCCGGGTGGAATTGGCACGCAAAAAACCAGCGATGCTCGGGTAATTCAATCGTTTCCACCAGCCGTTCACGACCTAATGAAGTACCGCTAACTTTTAAACCATTGGCAGTCAGCTTCTCTATCAAACTATTATTAACTTCATAACGATGGCGATGACGCTCGTGAATCAAGTCATTACCATAAATTTTATGCGCCAAGCTATCTGCCACCAACTCACAATCCTGAGCTCCCAAACGCATGGTACCACCCATATCGGTATTTTCATCCCGGGTTTCAAGTTTACCACGTTTATCCTCCCATTCGTCAATCAAACCGATGATGGGAAATGAACTTTGCGGATTAAATTCACTCGAATTAGCATCATGGAATCCACAGACATCGCGGGCATATTCAACGATCGCCAACTGCATCCCCAAACAAATTCCTAAAAATGGTATATCATTGGTACGCGCATATTCAACCGCTTTAATTTTGCCTTCAACTCCACGATTGCCAAAACCACCAGGAACCAACACGGCATCAACATTATAAAGATCAGATAAATCACCACCACTAAGAGTTTCAGCATCAATATATTTAATATTAACTCGGGTTTTAGTATGAATCCCGGCATGAATCAATGCTTCGTTAAGTGATTTATATGATTCGGTTAAATCAACATATTTACCAACCATTGCAATTTCAACTAAATGTAATGGGTTTTCCAGATTATTGACAATCTTATCCCAGACACTGAAATCAGCTTTTTTGTCTTCTAAGCGCAATTTTTCACAAATAATATCATCAATTTCCTGATTATGCAACATTCGCGGCACTTTATAGATGCTACTAGCATCATAACAACCAATTACTGCATTTTCTTCAACATTACAGAACAAAGCAATTTTTTTCTTTTCTTCCAGTGGTAATTCACGATCCATCCGGCAAATCAAAATATCCGGTTGAATCCCGATTTGCAGCAATTCTTTTACCGAATGCTGGGTAGGTTTGGTTTTTAATTCACCGGCACTAGCAATCCATGGCACCAAGGTTAAATGCATAAACAGCGTATTAGTACGCCCCAATTCCTGACGCATCTGGCGAATGGCTTCCAAAAACGGCTGCGACTCAATATCACCAACAGTACCACCAATTTCAACCATCGCAACATCATAACCTTTAGCACCTTCAATAACCCGCTCTTTAATTTCATTAGTTATATGCGGAATGACCTGTACGGTTTTTCCTAAATACTCGCCTTTGCGTTCTTTGCGGATTACGGCTTCATAAACACTGCCGGAGGTGAAATTATTACGGCGAGTCATTTTAGCAGAAACAAACCGCTCATAATGCCCCAAATCAAGATCGGTTTCCGCTCCATCATCGGTCACAAATACTTCGCCGTGCTGCATCGGACTCATAGTTCCGGGATCAACATTCAAATAAGGATCAAGTTTCAACATGGTTACTTTCAACCCACGCGATTCTAGAATTGATGCCGTTGAAGCTGCCGCAATACCCTTGCCGATTGAAGATACTACACCACCAGTAATAAAAATATATTTTGTCATTTATGCGCTTTCTTATTTTTCTCAAATTCCTAATTTTAATAAAAAAACGAGGGGGTGATTCGCCCCTCGTTGCCTGTTTTCATGCCCGTTTCAGGTAATTATCAGTACCGATGTTAACTGTAATTTTCTTTTTTGTTGTAGCTGCCATTGAAAGTAGAACTATTTCTTCAACTGCCGCCGTTGGCAAATTTAATGAAATATGCTTACTCCATCCTGAGAGATTACCTTGGCAAATTGCTACTGCTAAAACCATTGGCATAACCAATCCTTTGTTAAATTCACCCGCTATTATAGCATGGGATATTTTGCTCCGCCGTTAAAACTATTATGGTGTTGTTGGATAAATTACCTGCGTTTAAATTGCGGTTGCTGGTACAATAATCGGTTAAACAGGAGCAATTAGATGTTTAAAAGAATAATTTTAGGTTCAATTATTGCAACCACGATGACGGGCGGTTATGCCGCTGAAAGTGGCACTTATGTCAATGCAGCGGTTGGTTTTGCCAATATCCAGAACTGGTGGTCGGCGGGAACCGCTTTAACTGTAAATGCCGGTTATAATTTCAACCCTTATTTTGCTGCCGAAGCGGGAGTTACGTGGATATCACCGATCACCTCACAATATAATTCCGGTAGTGGCTTGTCGGGAAATTATAGCCAGAATCAGTCATTTGGAGATATTGCCGTCAAAGGAACTTTACCATTAAGTAATATTTTTGATGCCTATGCTAAAATTGGAATTGGCGTCGGTTACTCAAGCTCATCAATAAATATGAATAATGGTCTAACCAACTATAATTGGAATGGCGCCAATAGTGGCTGGAATACCGGTATGTACATGGCCTTGGGTGGTGAGTTCAAATTAGGGCAACACTGGGGGCTAACATTCGAAGATTACGGAATGATGCCATTTGTCGGTAATAGCTGGGGTAATATCAATGTCTTTGGTGTCGGCGGTAAATATAATTTTTAATTCATCGACCATTAACGTCATGTAGTATATGTAAATTTCACAAGGAAAAATTATGAAAAAAATAATGATTGGACTAGTTCTAAGTTTGGGTATTTCATTGGCGTGGGCACAGGAATCGGCTCCCATAACCGAAAGTCCCGTAAGTAGCGATACATTTACTGCGACTGTCGCTAATAACAATTTCCAGGTTGATCGCTATCTGGGAACCTGGTATGAAATTGCCCGCTTACCGATGCACTATGAACGCAATTGCCTATCACCAATTACTCTAACCTATGAAAAAGATTCTAAAGGTCTAAAAATTACTAACCGTTGTCGTCAGGATGACGGAGGCACCTCTACCGCAGTTGGTCAATTAACCTTTAATCAAGAATCAAATGTTGCCAAGATGGAAATGAGTTTTTCTCCATCATGGTTAAAATGGACAGCAGTTGGAGTATATGATTATTGGATTTTATACACCGATTATGATAATTTTGCACTGGTTGGCAGCCCGGATAAAAAATATTTATGGATTTTGGCACGCAAGGAAAATAACACTCGCGACCAAGTACAAAAGCTAATCAACATGGGGCGTGATTTAGGTTATTCTACTCAAAATTTAATTTTAAACACTCAAGCTTTTAATCTTCAATAAATTAAACATAGTTTAATTATAGCTGGTACTCATACCAGCTATTTTTTTGTCGATTTCCAATCAATATTCACCTAAATGCTCTTGAAATTCAAGATTTCAAACCCATAATAGTAGAATCTGAAATATTTTTTATGTTTTAAGGTGAAACTATGTCAAAACAAACCATGTCTTTTCAAACTGAGATTAAACAATTACTGAATTTAATGATTCATTCATTATATTCCGACAAGCAAATTTTCTTGCGCGAGCTAGTCTCTAACGCCTCCGATGCAATTGATAAATTCCGCTTTCAACAAATCAGCCATCCGGAATTAAACAAAGGCGAGGAACTGGCGGTTAAAATCAGTTTTGACAAAGATGCCAAAACCATTACTATTAGTGATAATGGTATTGGTATGACTTATGATGAAGTTATTGAAAACATCGGTACCATTGCCAAATCCGGCACTAAAGCTTTCTTGGAGGGATTATCGGGAGATGCTAAAAAAGATGCCAATTTAATTGGTCAATTTGGGGTTGGTTTTTATTCATCATTCATTGTCGCCGATAAAGTTGAACTGGTAACCTTGAAAGCTGGCGAAACCACCTCGCATGGGGTTAAATGGGTTTCGGATGGAACCGGTGAATTTACCATTGAAAATGTTGATAAATTGGATGGTAACGGTACCACGATTACTCTGCATTTGAAAGCTGACAATGATGATTTATTGTCAGACTGGGAATTGCGTTCAATAATCCGCAAATATTCAGACCATATAAACTACCCGATCAAAATGCAAAAAATGCCCGAACATGACGAAGAAGGCAAGGAAATTATTTCCACTGAACAAGAAACCGTTAATAAAGCCAATGCACTGTGGACCCGCAGTAAAAACGACATTAGCGATGAAGAATATAAAGAATTTTATAAACATATTTCCCATGACTATCATGAGCCGGCAAAATGGGTTCATGCCCGCGTAGAAGGTGCGCAGGAATATACCCAGTTACTGTATATTCCAAGTAAAGCACCATTTGACTTATATGATGCCAATCGCCGCTATGGGATTAAATTATACGTAAAACGCGTATTCATTATGGATGATGCCGAAAAACTATTGCCAAATTATCTGCGCTTTGTTCGCGGTATTATTGATTCACAGGATTTGCCGTTAAATGTCTCACGTGAGATATTACAATCGTCCCGGGATATTGATGCGATTCGTTCCGGCTCTACTAAAAAAATTCTTGGCTTATTGGAAGATATTGCCAAAAATGAACCGGAAAAATATGCTGAGCTATGGGAAGAATTTGGTCCGGTAATCAAAGAAGGGATCATTGAAGATCATGCCAATAAAGAACGGGTTGCCAAATTATGCCGGTTTGCATCAACGCACAATGACAGCAATGTTAAAAATGTTAGTCTGGATGACTATATCAGCCGCATGAAAGATGGTCAGGATAAAATTTATTACATTACTGCTGAAAGTTACAATGCCGCTAAAAACAGCCCGCATCTGGAAGTCTTCAAACAAAAAGGGATTGAAGTTATCTTGTTGACTGATCGTGTTGATGAATGGGTAGTTGGTCATCTGTTTGAATTTGACAAAAAACAATTAATTTCAGTTGCTAAAGGTAAACTGGATTTGGGTAAGCTTGATGATGAAAAACCGAGCGAAGAAGAAATTAAACAGCAAGACGAGCAGGCTAAACCAGTATTGGAAAAAATTAAAACTGCCTTGGGTGCCAAAGTGAAAGAAGTGGTAGTTACTACCCGTTTGGTTGACTCACCAGCGTGTTTGGTTGTTGATAATAACGCCATGAGTATGCAATTGGAACGGATGCTGCGTCAGGCTGGACAGGAAGTTCCGAGTATGCAACCAACTTTGGAAATTAATTTGAAACACAAATTGATTAATAAACTTGAAACTTCAATTGACCAAAGTCAAATAGATGATCTTAGTCTGGTAATTTTTGAGCAGGCACAATTGGCTGAAGGCATTCAGTTAGATGATCCGGTTGGCTTTGTCAAACGCATGAATTCATTCATTGCTTAATAATCCAGACCCATAAATAGCATTTTATCTGATTTTATTCAGATATTAAAGTTATGGGTCAGATTAAACACTGTGGGCGAATAAATTATCTCGTAATTTTATCGCCCATTGTTACTTAAAACCCCATCAAAACAACACTTCTGTAGTAATCGCAAATTTAGTAACAATATCGTTACATCACTTATCAACAACTTAGTCACCACAATTAAATTACTACAATTTGGCATTGTATTTCAATAAGTTACTTATCGAGCACTTGACAAACTCACCACCAAATGTTATAATCTCGGGCTAAAAATTTTATCTCTAAGGAATACTATTCAATGATTCAATTGTACTCTGATTCCCGTTGCCCTTTTTCTCACCGTGTGAGAATCATCCTCAATGAAAAAGAAATGGACTTTAAAATTATTGATGTTAACATCAATTCACGTCAGGATTTAATGCAGCTAAACCCGTATAACGAAACGCCGGTTTTGGTTGATGATATTGACAAAAATAATAAAAAGCGCGATTTGGTTTTACTTGACACCAATATTGTCTCAGAATATATTGATGAGCGCTTCCCACATCCGCAATTAATGCCGATTGAACCAGCAGAAAAAGCCCGGATGCGGATGGCAATGCACAAGCTTGATCGCGATTTATTCCAGCATATTCGCTTTTTGGAAAATAATCTGAGTTCTAAAGATGCAAAAGTTAAAAAAGAACTTGACCGCGCTAAAAAAATGATTTCAACCTGTCTCGATGAAATCGCCGGAGTGTTTTCTACCAATAAAAAAATGGATTATTTTGCCAGCACCTCATTTACGCTATTAGATACTTCGTTATTACCGATTTTATGGCGCTTGTCATATTATGAAATCGAAGTTAAAAAGACCTGGAATAATATGATGAAATATGCCGAAATGCAATTTAATCGCCCAAGTTTCCTAGCATCATTAACCGCTGCCGAACGTAGCATGAAACAGTAAGAGAAGCTAATGAGCCAGCTTAAAAGTCAAAAGCCATATCTGATTCGCGCTTTGTATGAATGGTGCACCGACAGCGAAATGACACCCCATATAATGGTGTTTGTCGATGACCACACCGTGGTGCCACGGCAATTTGTCAAAAACAATCAAATTGTCCTCAATATTGCATTTAGTGCGGTTAAAGATTTACTGATTGACGAAGAATGGATTACCTTTCAAGCGACTTTTTCCGGCTCAATTCAGGATATTGCAATTCCGGTTGCCAATGTCACTGGAATTTTTGCCCGTGAAAACTCGCAGGGAATGCAATTTGAAATTGAGCCATTTAACCCTACCCCACCTGAAAATAAATCTGGCGGTGGATTAAGATTGGTTAAATAGTCTCAATGCACCAATTAGACCTACGCGGGTATAACTGCCCGCTTCCAGTACTAAAAACCAAAAAATTTCTGGCACAGCTCTCTTCCGGTGAGTCAGTTACGGTGATAACCGATGATCCCGACTCAGAGAAAGATCTGCAAACATTTTGCCAAAAAACCGGCAATCCACTACTTAGCCAGAGTAATGATAACAACCAGATTGTCACTATAATCGCACGCCGTTAAGAATACCGGTGACCCGCCGGTAGAATTTAAGATTATATGGCAGGTTATGAATATAAACAAATACTTTCTCAGGAATAATAAAATGACCAATGAAAATAATCCGGTAATTTCCGATGATAATCGGTTAATGGCAGAACGTCGCCAAAAATTGCAAGCATTACGCGAACAAACTAATCCCTATCCGAATAATTTCAAACCTCAACATTATTCACAAGCACTGCACGACCAGTATGATCAACTAACTAAAGAACAACTAACCGAGGCGGCGATTGACGTAGTGGTTGCCGGACGGATTATGCTTAAACGAGTAATGGGTAAGGCCTCGTTTGTCACGATTGCCGATGCCAAAGGTCGAATTCAGGCCTATGTAAGCAAAGATCATCTGGGTGAAGAAGCTTACACGGCATTTAAAAGTTATGACATTGGCGACATTATCGGTGTTAGCGGCAAATTATTCAAAACCAAAACTGATGAGCTGACCGTTGAAGCAACCGACGTTCAATTGGTCAGCAAAAATATTCGCCCGTTGCCGGAAAAATTTCATGGTTTAAGCGATCAGGAACAGCGTTATCGTCAACGCTATCTGGATTTAATCATGAATGATCACAGCAAGGAAGTATTTGTTAAACGCTCTAAAATCATTCAAAAAATGCGCGACATTCTGGTGGCACAAGATTATCTTGAAGTTGAAACACCAATGATGCATCCAATTCCCGGTGGTGCAACGGCTAAACCGTTTGTAACCCATCATAATGCGCTGGATATGTCGTTGTTTCTACGGGTAGCTCCGGAACTTTACTTAAAACGCCTAATCGTCGGCGGCTTGGGACGGGTATTTGAAATTAACCGTAACTTCCGCAACGAAGGACTGTCAACCCGCCATAATCCGGAATTTACCATGGTTGAATTGTATGAAAGTTACGCTGATTACAAACGGATGATGGAAATTACCGAGCAAATGGTGCGTGAAACCGCATTGACCGCCACCGGCAAACTAGTTTTTGATTACCAAGGTAAATCAGTTAATTTGGAGCAACCTTTTGACCGTCTGACCATAGTTGAGGCAATTTTAAAATATAATCCGCAAATAACTGTCGAGCAGCTGCAGAATATCGCTTTTCTTAAAGCCGAAATTCGTAAATTAACCCGCAAAGAACCACAAACCGACTCATTGGCGGTATTGCAATTATTATTGTTCGAAGAAAATACCGAACATCAGTTATGGCAGCCAACGTTTATTATGGATCACCCAATTGAGACTTCACCATTGGCGCGCCAATCGGATAGCAATCCGGGCATTACCGAACGTTTTGAGTTATTTGTGGTCGGGCGTGAATTGGCAAATGGTTATTCGGAGTTGAATGATCCGGAAGATCAATCTGCGCGCTTTAAACAGCAGGTAGAACAGAAAGATGCCGGAGATGAGGAAGCGATGCACTACGATGCTGACTATATCCGCGCTTTGGAATATGCAATGCCGCCAACTGGTGGTTTAGGAATTGGAATTGACCGCCTGGTGATGTTACTCACCGATTCACAGTCAATTCGTGACGTAATTTTCTTCCCGCATATGCGTCCGGAATAATATTAGCTTGAAAGCTGTAAAGCCCGCTAACGATGTTGGTTAGCGGGTTTTTTATTTGTGTAGCTTTATTCCTGCGATACAATTGATTACCTGCAGAGCTAGACTCATAACTTTTAAGTCAATCAATTCTCACAACAATTTGTTTACATAACGCACCTCTCAACTATTTGTTATACAAAGTTACTTCATTATCGCTTTACTTAATTATTGCGGTGCATATATACTTTTGCCATAAATTAATATAGAATACCGCGGTTACTATAATCACGTACAATCCACTAGTAGTATTAAGGATTGTTTGTTAAACAGCACTATAGGAGTCAATAATGGCAGCAGGACACATGAACATGGCTAGTGGTTCGTCGGTAAATGGCGAATATCGTAAAATAGTCTACTGGATTTGTACAATTGCAGCTTTGGGCGGATTACTTTTTGGTTTGGATCAGGGATTTATTGCCAACTCATTGGAGACCATTGAAAAAGTATATTTTCTTGGTGTTGAAGGCGGCGAAAAATATGCCGCGATTCTGGCAACCGGTGGGGTAATTGGTGCGCTGCTTTCTGGATTATTTGCGCGCTTCTTAGGACGCAAAAAAAGTTTGATTTTAGCTGGATTCTTATTCGCGTCATTATCTTTGGTTTCGGCATCATTACCGGCAATTGGTATTCTATCGGCTTGTCGGTTTGGTCTGGGTTTTGCGGTTGGAGTAGCTTCTTTTATTGTGCCGCTTTATCTATCTGAAACTGCGCCGGCTAGTATTCGTGGTGCAATGGGTTCGTTATTCCAGTTAATGATTACCATTGGGATTTTCCTGATTGCGGTTACCAATGTATTTATTGCTCGCGCATTTGAAAATCCGCATGTAGCATTACCGTTAATGTTCCTGATTATTTCGCTGTTCTCGTTGATCATGTTTTTTGGTAGTTTTAAATTGCCGGAATCTCCACGCTGGTTAATGCTCAAAAATCGCCGCGAAGATGCCAAAAAAGTGGTCAGCCGAATTTTAGTTCATGATGAAGATATTGAGCGCGAATTAAATGAAATTGAAGACGCCATCAAAAGCGATAAAGGTGCCGGTGTTGGGGTTATCTTTAAAGGTTATTTCTTCAAAATTTTAATCATGGGCGTTATTTTACAGATGTTCCAGCAACTGGTTGGTATCAATATGATGATCTATTACGCGCCAACTATTTTTGGCTATGCCGGAATGAAAGGATTATTGGCGATGTTAACGGTGCCGACGGTAAATATGTTATTTACTTTCCCAGCCATCAAACTGGTTGAAAAATGGGGGCGCAAAAAATTGCTTTATGTCGGTGCCGTAGTAATGATGATTACCATGATTGCTGCAGGCTTGGCCTTTGTCTCAATCGGCGGTATCACCGACCCAAGCCAAATCGGCGGATTACCAAAAGTGGTATTGTTAATTTCCGTTATTATCTATATTTTTGGGTTTGCAGTTTCCTGGGGTCCGGTAGCATGGATTGTTTGTTCCGAAGTTTTCCCACTGGAAGGCCGTGAAGTTGGTATGACCATCACGACCATCGTTAACTGGACGTTTGCCGGTTTGGTGATGGGGAATGCCTTAAGCTTCATGCGTGATCATGGCAATGCCTCAATCTTCTTTGTTTTTGCCGGATTCTGTGTCTTATCAATGTTATTCCTGAAATTCTTTGTTCCGGAAACCAAGGGAATTACATTAGAAAAATTGGAATCCAATTTGAAAGCCGGAATTGCCCTTAAAGATTTAGGTAAATAATAAAAAATGAGCGTAATTTGCGCTCATTTTTTATGAATACAACAACCACTGGTTTATACCTGTCAACTGCAATCATTACGAACCGCGGTGGGCAGTAAAAATAATCGAATAATATCAAAAATCCAGTTTTTAAGTTTTTTGTTCTATATGGAGTTGATGTAATGTTAAATGAGTATATCAATACTAACCTGATAAATCTTGATCTCGCTGCCGAGAGCAAAGATGAGGTATTTAGTGAACTAGCTATTATGCTGGTAAAAAACGGTAATGTTAATAATCCGGAATTATTTTTAGCTGACTTGCGATCGCGGGAAGCAGTTAGTAATACCGGATTTGAAGAAGGAATTGCTTTTCCCCACGCTAAAAGTACCGCAGTAACCAAGCCCGGTTTTGCCCTCGGAATTAGTCGCGCCGGAATTGATTACGGCAGCGAAGATGGGCAGCCGGCCAAATTATTTTTTATGATTGCCTCCCCGGAAGGAAGCACCGATCATCATGTCACGCTGCTGGCCAAAATTTCCAATAAACTTCTCGAATCCGGATTTATGGAAAAATTACAGGCGGCAACGACCAAGGAACGGGCTCTTGAATTATTATTGGGCGATGATTCCATGGCGCCAACAGCACAAACTTCTGCCACTAAAGGCTTTCTGATTGGTGTCACCGGTTGTCCAACCGGAATTGCTCATACCTACTTAGCCGCTGAAACATTGGAACAAACCGCCAAAAAACTCGGCTATGAAATCAAAGTTGAAACCAATGGTTCGGTGGGAGCTAAAAATTCACCGACAGAGGAAGAAATTGCCCGCGCCGATGCAATTATTGTCAGCAGTGATAAACAAGTTGACCTAGAACGTTTTGCCGGAAAGAAATTGATTCATACCGGGGTAAAAGCGGCAATCAAGGACTCAGAAAGTTTAATTAATCAAGCGCTGGCTGCAGCCCCCTATCGTGGCAGCGGAACAAAAACCAATAACAGCAGCAAACCAGATAAAAATTCTGGACGCCCGGCCTTGTACGTCTACCTGATGAATGGAGTATCATTCATGATTCCTTTTGTGGTAACGGGAGGGTTGTTAATCGCGCTATCTCTGGCAATTGGCGGTAAACCAACCGCACAAGGGTTGCAAATTCCAACCGGCAGTGACTGGAATACTTTGCTTAATATCGGGGTTGTTTCGTTTAAACTGATGATTCCGGTTTTGGCTGGATACATTGCCTACGCGATCGGCGATCGGGCGGCTCTGGCACCGGGGTTTATCGGCGGTTGGATTGCCAACGACGGTTCATTCTATCATGCAACTGCCGGAACCGGTTTTATTGGCGCGATTATCGCTGGTCTTCTGGTTGGTTATTTTGTGCGCTACATTGCCAATCTTAATTACAATAAAATCTTAAGACCGTTAGTGCCGATTTTTATTGCGCCAATTAGCGGAACTTTATTTATTGCAGCGGTGTTTGTCTATATCATCGGCGCACCAATTGCGTCACTAATGATTTATATGACCCATGTTCTGCAGGAAATGAGTACCGGAAACTATATCTTGCTGGGAATAGTCTTAGGCGGTATGACCGGTTTTGATATGGGTGGACCGTTCAATAAAGTAGCATTCCTGTTCTCTATCGGTATGATCGCTAGTGGGCAAACTCAATTTATGGGCGCAATGGCTTGTGCTATTCCGGTTGCACCGCTGGGTATGTGTCTGGCAACCTTATTGGGGGCTAAAATGAATTTATTCAGTGAACAGGAAATGGAAGCAGGAAAAGCCGCTGGTGCGATGGGATTAGTTGGCATTTCGGAAGGGGCAATTCCTTTTGCTGCCAATGATCCGGTGGCAGTAATTCCTGCCAATATGATTGGCAGCATGGTTGCAGCAGTACTGGCATTTTCTTTCAGCGTTACTGACAGTGTCGCTCACGGCGGACCGGTAGTGGCTTTGCTTGGTGCAATGAATAAACCCTTGCTGGCATTGCTATGTATGTTGTGCGGAGCGTTTGTGACCGCGATTGTTGTTTTGACAATTAAAAAATTTATGCGGGCACGCCAGAAATAATATACCGAACAAGCAAAAACAATGGCGGAGTTTATAATACCCGCCATTGTTTTCCGAATTTTGCTCCAACCATATGTAGCAATTGATTTGACTGTCAACGACCTAAATCAACGGAAGACCTTAACCACAATCCCCTGATCATGATTACCAAAACCTTTGCCAAAAACATTAATTCCGCCGGGATGTTCAGTTTCCAGCGGTGAGATAATTTTAAATTCAGCATCGTGACTATCCGCCAAGAAAATATTGCCAAGACCAATATTTGAAACCTGTTTTTGATTTATAAAGGTGCCATCGCGGCTAATTTTCAGCGTAACTAATTTGCCATATTCAGTCAGATACCACCACTTGGGGGTATAAGCACCCTTTTGATGGCCAAAATCTCCCGGGCTAAGCCAACATCCCAAATTTACCCCGTTCAGGGAAAAATAAATATCTGACAAAAAAGTCTCATTAATCCCTGGCGCCTCGGAACAAATCTCTAAACTAATTTCCAGCACGCTAATAGTTTCCGCTTGCTCAAAGAAAAACCCTGGGAATTTATATGCAATCTCGCCATGGGCAAACCATAGTATTCCAGCTAGATAGTGTTCCGGATGACTAAAATAACGCGGGTCATCACAAATACCGATTAATGCGCTGGTCGAAGCCAGCCCGCAAGTTCCACTAACAGCATAGGAATGATAATGCCCAATTGCAATTTCAAACTGCTGGAATTTTTCGGCTTGCCGTTGATGATATTGTTCAAAACTTAAGTGATAATCCGTCAATACCACCCGGCAGATTTTTTGCATACCACGGTTGGCTTTAACACTCTCGCACTTGATGATTTTGGCTTGTTCCAATATTTCAATGTGTTTGGCGATTATAGTTGAAGATAATTGTAGCTCCTGTGCCAATTCTTTGATATTTTTATGTGCCGGCATCAAACATTCAATTATTTTAAGGCGGGTGTTAGAGGCCAGTGCATTAAAGAAATCCAGACTGCTAGAATTTATTTTAAGTTCCAAGGAGATCTCCGCAAAATTATCAACTAAAAAGAGATCTATTATATAGTCTTTTCCAGCTTTTATCAACATTTTTATTGATCATTGACAGTATCATTCTAGCGCAATATTTTCAAACACTTCATGTTGCAACGCACAATCTAAACTAGTTGACTTTCAACAACAGCTCCAATATAATCTCGTTTGATTAATGTTTTTATTGATTATAAAGCATTATTGTTAATAATAAACATAACAGGTTGTAACAACATAACATGCCAGCCAAATATCGCTGCAGTAGTACCATAACCAGAGGAGATTGATATGAGTTTAAAAATCCGCATTGCACTGATGCAATTCCTACAATTTGTAGCATGGGGATCATGGTTAATCACTATGGGAACATATACCATTCATACCAAACATTGGAGTGCAAGCGAATTTGGTCTAATCATGTCAACCGGTGGAATTGCAGCAATATTTATGCCGACTATTGCCGGAATTGTAGCCGATCGCTGGATTAACTCCGAGAAACTCTATGGAATATTGCAAATTGGTTGTGCCATCTGCATGCTATTTATCCCACAAGTTGACAACCCAAATAAAATGTTTTGGCTAATGCTGATAAATATGTGTTTTTATATGCCTACAATTCCACTGGTGTTTTCAATCTCATATAGTGTCATGGAAAACGCCGGAATGAATATTATTAAAGAATATCCACCATTAAGAATTTTTGGTACACTTGGATTTGCCGCCGGAATGTGGATGACCTCCTTATCCGGTTTAGAAACGTCATCATGGCAGTTCTACATTTCGGCATTCGCATCAACATGTGTTGGGCTTATTGTATTTTTCTCGATGCCACCGTCACCACCTCAAAATACCAGCGTATGCCAAAACTGGATCAGTTTTTTGGGTCTTGACTGTTTTCGATTATTTAAATCATGGAAAATGGCGCTTTTTTTCATCTTCTCACTATTATTGGGCATAAACATGCAGCTTAGTAATGCGTATGCCGACATTTATCTGCACTCCTTTTCAACCGCCGAATATGGGCAGAGCCTAGTTTCAAAATATCCGGCAATCATTGTTTCATTTGGTCAATTTTCTGAAATGTTTTTTGTATTGTTGGTGCCATATTTTTTAAGCCGTTTTGGCATTCGCAAAATCATGATTATCAGTATGATCGCATGGATCGGACGATGGTTGTTATTGGGAGTCGGAAATCCTGGGGATGGATTTTGGTTAATTTTACTCTCCATGTTTATTTGGGGAATGGCGTTTGATTTTTTCAATCTTTCCGGTTCATTGTTTATTGAAACAGAAGTTGACAATAAAATCCGCTCCAGTGCCCAAGCTCTTTATCAAGTTATGGTCGTTGGTATTGGTGCCGCAATCGGCAGTGTTGCCAGTGGTTGGATAATTGAAAACTTTTATACGACTAATGGTGTGATTGATTGGCATGGCGTAATGATGCTCTTTGCTGGCTATAGTTTAATTATATTGATATTATTTCTGGTATTTTTTAAAAAATCCTACAAAACGGCAACCATTACAAAATTGACTCATTAAGAAAGACTACTAGATGAATCTATTTAAAGCTAAATTTCAAAAATTCCATTTAAGTGAAATAAAACCCAAAGGTTGGATAAAACGACAATTAGAGTTACAATTTGAAGGTTTAAGCGGACATTTACAGGAGTTCTGGCCAGACATCCGCGATAGTGCATGGTTCGGCGGATGCGCCGAGGGATGGGAGCGCGCTCCTTATTGGCTAGATGGGATGATTCCATTGGTAACTCTACTTGATAATAATAGCTTTTCTGAAAAACTTGATGGCTACATGAATTATATTCTCGAACATCAACACGCCGATGGCTGGTTGGGACCTAAAAATAGTAACAGTAAAAACCCAGAAGCAAAGGAAGGCTATGATATATGGGCTCAATTTTTAATTCTAAAAGTTCTGGTTGAATATTACGAATTAAAAAATGATGTCAGGATTATGGTTGCCATTGAGCGAGGATTAAGAAAAATAGAAGACAGCATAAATTGGACACCACTTTTTGACTGGGGACAAGCGCGATGGTTTGAAGCGCTAATTCCAATCATCTGGCTATATGAAAAGAAGCCGGAAGAATGGTTATTGTCATTAGCGACCAAACTCCAAGCACAGGGCTTTAGCTGGGATGTATTTTTTAAAAATTGGCCAATGAAAAATGCTACCCCAAAAGGTGGGTGGAATTTTATGAGCCATGTTGTAAATAATGCCATGGCAATTAAAGCTTATGCGCTGGTTTATCAATTAACCGGAGCGCAAGAAAACAAAATCACAGTTGAAAACATCTTATCTCAACTCGAAGAATACCACGGAACCGCAGTCGGAACCATTACCGGCGATGAGTGCCTTGCCGGAAAATCACCAACTCGAGGTACCGAATTATGTAGCGCCGTAGAAATGATGTATTCATTTGAACATGTACTACGAACTTTTGGCGAATCTAAATATGCCGACAAACTCGAAAAAATCGCATTTAATGCCCTGCCCGCCTATTTCACCAATGATATGTGGTGCCACCAGTATAACCAGCAAGTAAATCAAATTGCCGCGGTAGAAGACTCACAAATGCCATGGGGAACCAATGATCCGGATGCCAATATTTATGGATTGGAACCGCATTTTGGCTGTTGTACCTCCAATTACCATCAGGGCTTCCCGAAATTTGTCGCCAACTCTTGGTTAAAATCAGAAAATAATACAATCATAAGCGCCTTATTTATACCTTCTTTATTAACAACTTCAATCAGAAACAATCAATTATCAATTGAACTAAAAACCGACTATCCATTTAAAAATCAGTTGACTTATCTTATTGACAACCCAAGTAATGAAAATTTTACTTTGTGGATCCGAATTCCCGGTTGGAGCGAATCTTGTGAGATATTATTTAATAACAAGCGGTTTAATATTACTCAACAAGAGATATTTTACCCACTAGAAATAAAACAATCTGGTGAAATTATCGTTAATTTCAATGCTTCCGTAAAACCATTGTCCAGGCCACAGAATAATATTAGCATTGAGTATGGTGCACTTGTGTTTGCTTATCCACTAGCTGCCCGACAAACCATCATTCACCAAGATCGTCCATACCGCGAATTTCCACATTGCGATATCGAAATGCGAACAACTGATAATTGCTATATTGCAATAAATAACGGCCTTAATTCACAGATAAACAATTACCCGATAGCAACAAATTATCCATACAGTATAAACCAACCGTCAATAACCATTGAACTTGATGGTGGAGAATATCGTTGCAAAGGAGAGAGCGAGGTTGTAATGACTAAACTGTCAGATTCTCTGCCGCTAAAAATTTATAATCAAAAACGTGTGACTTTAGTACCATTTGGCGCGACGTATTTAAGAGTTGCCGAATTCCCACAATACATCAAGGAGAAAAGTGATGACACCCGTAACCAATAAAGAGCGTTTTGCCTATTTTTGCTATGGAACCGGTCAATGTATCAGCTTTGGTCTAGCTGGTAGTTTTACCCTGATTTTTTACACCGATGTCTTTGGGATTACCGCGGCGGTGGCTAGTTTAATTTTCCTCTTTGCCCGCGCCTGGGATGCCGTAGTTGACCCGATGATTGCCAGCATAATGGATACCGTCAGCTCAAAACATGGCAAATTCAGAGTTTACCTAAAATACATGCCGTTTGTTATCACACTGACAACCGTCCTATGTTTTATTAAAATTGATGCGATAGAATCCACGAAAATAATTTATGCAGTCATTACTTATGTATTGTGGGGAACTACCTATGCAGTGTCTGATGTTCCATTTTGGTCAATGTCGGCAGTAATGACCAACGACCCACAAGAGCGTTCACGGTTGGTGAGTTATGCTGGATTAGCGGTATCGGTGGGTATTGCAATTCCGCTATTGGTATTTCCGTTTTTACTTAAATTAACTCACCAATGGGAATTAAATTACGCAATCAGTAGTGCGATATTAATGCTCTGCGGTTTATTTTTGATGAACTTCGGTTATCGCCACACCAAAGAACGGGTGCTTAGCCATAATGAAAAAATCACCATTTTACAAGTATTTAAAACCGTTAGCCACAACAAACCATTATTCATTGTATTAATTGCTTTTTTTACCAATTTATTTTCCAATGTCGCATCTTCATTGGCGGCTTATTTCTTCACCTATAATATGCAAGATTCGGAACTGTTATCATTATATGGAATGCTAAATATTGTTTGTGCCGCCGGACTATTGTTTGTCCCAGTGTTATTAAAACATATCACCAAAAAAAGCCTACTGATCTGGCTGTGTGTTTCCGATGTCATTCTGCGATTAATATTTTTCTTTGTAATTGGCTACCACAATCAAGTAACTTTCTTTATCTTCATTGCCATTACCGGAATCGTTGGTGCCGTTAGCTGGCCTATCATGTCCGCGATGATTGCCGATACCATCGACTATACCGCTCGAATCACCGGTAATCGCTGTGAAGCAATCATGTTTGCCGGACAAACGTTTACTGGGAAATTAGCCATTGCAGTATCCGGCGGATTATTGGGGCTAATTTTGGTAGTAATCAAATATGTTCCCAATCAACCGCAAACTCATTATGCCTTGCAAGGATTATTTTTTGGACTGGTTTTATTACCGGCAATTGGTTCACTATTAAAAATAATCATCCTTAAATTTTATGACGAACAAAAAGTTCTTGCGACTAACTAATTTGATACCCGCATTATCGAACACGCTGGTCTATAACAAATATAAATGCAGTAAACCAATTGATTACAAACTATTTATCAGGAGATAAATCATGCAAAAATGGTCACTAGAAAAAGCTCACCACTGGCAGCAAAACCTACCGTGGTTGGCGGGGTTTAACTATCTACCCCGCTGCGCCGTCAACTGGACGGATATGTGGCAAAAAGAGACTTTCGCCGTTGAAATCATCCAACAAGAATTAGGATGGGCTCACGACAAAGGTTATAATTCATTGCGGACTAATTTGCCGTTTATTGTCTGGCAACACGACCGCGATGGTCTGATTAGCCGAATTGAGCAATTTTTGGAAATTGCGGCTAGCAATCAAATTCGTGTAATGTTGTGTTTATTTGATGATTGCGGTTTTAGCGGCGATGAACCATATTTAGGTCCACAAAAAGCACCACAGCCATTATTGCATAATAGTCAGGCGGCTGCCAGCCCGGGACGTAAAACCGTGATGAATAAATCCAGTTGGACAGAGTTAAAACGCTATGTTCAAGATATTGTCGGTCACTTTAAGGATGATTCACGAATATTTATCTGGGATTTATATAATGAACCGGGAAACACCATGGTGTTCACTCTCGAAGGTGACAAACCAGTATCAACCGAACTGGAACAATTCTCATTGGAATTAATGGAAAATACCTTTAGCTGGGCACGCGAAATTAACCCAACCCAACCGCTAACCGTTGGCGGTTGGCATGTTCCGGTATTGGAAGATGCTGAATACGACGAAATTCTTGCTCACACAATTGATCGCAGGGCTTTTGAACTATCTGATATCATCTCATTCCATGCCTATTGTAAGACCGATCGCATGGCACGGGTCTATGCCATAGTTAGCCAATATCAACGTCCATTACTATGTACCGAGTGGTTGGCACGGCATGTCAAGAGCGAATTTGCCAGTCATTTACCATTTTTTGCCGAACATAATATTGGAATTTTTCAGTGGGGATTGGTTGCCGGCAAAACTCAAACTATCTACCCATGGCCAATAGTAACCACACAACAGGCAGATTGGCAACAGCTCAAATTTCATGACGTTCTGGATGAAAATGGCGACCCATTCTACCCTGAGGAAATCGAGTTGCAAAAGAGGATTATAGCCCAACAAACAAAATATTAAACTAGACATTTTTGACGATAGTCAAAACTCGGAGTTTATGTTAAAATTAACCACTTTAGAGATATGTATTATTTGACCACAACACAATACATAAAGTTTAATATAAACCATTATAAGGTATCAAAACATGAATAAACCTAAAGGGTTCGGCAAAACCCTCTTTTCGTATGCCTGCGGTGCGTTTGGACATGATGTGTTCTACGCGGCTTTATCTTCATACCTGATTATGTTTATCACTTCGCAATTATTCAATCCCGGACAAACCGGAATCAGCGAAGGTACTAGCGAGAAGATGATTGCAATTGTCACCACCATGCTCTTTGTCCTGCGTTTTGTTGAACTGATTATCGACCCAATGATTGGCGGTGTGGTTGATAATACTCGCTCACGTTGGGGTAAATTCAAACCATGGATATTATTTGGTGGAACGATCGGTTCGGTATGTATTGTGTTATTATTTACCGACCTCGGTGGTCTATCAACCTCTAATCCATTGTTATATATCATCTTGTTTATTGTAATTTTTGCGGTTCTGGATATTGTTTATTCATTTAAAGATATCGCTTTTTGGGGTATGATTCCAGCATTAGCAACCAATAGTTCGCAACGTGAATCAGTAGGAGTTTTTGCCCGGATTGCATCAACATTGGGACAATCAATTGTGGCATTCTCAATTGTACCAGTAGTTATCTTTTTCTCCAAGCATCACACTCAATCGGCGAACGTCATCGGTGATAAACAAGGCTGGCTGGTATTTGCCATTTTAGTTGCAGTAGTATCGTTAATTGGTGGAATTATTACCATTATTGGTGCCAAAGAACAAAGTTCAGCACTCCGTCAGTCAACCGAAAAAACCAGTATTCTAAAAGTATTTAAAGCCATTGGTCACAATGATCAATTAATGTGGTTGGCAGTTTCTTACGGCTTATTTGCCTTGGGTTATGTAATTTGTTCATCATTCCTCTTATATTATTTTACTTATATTTTTGGTAGCGCCACCGATTTTGCGATTATCGGAACGCTGAATTTAGCATTAGGATTTATTGCGGTTGCGTTATTTCCGGTATTAAGCCGCCTATTTAAGGGGCGTAAAAATCTGTTTTTTGTCGGCATTGTGGTTATGGTCTTGGGCTTGATTATCTTTGGATTAGCCGGTAAAAGTTTACCGATAATTCTGACTGGCTATGTACTATTTTTCTTCCCGTATCCAATTCTCTTTGTCTGCGTATTATTAATGCTGACCGATAGCGTTGAATATGGACAATTGAAAACCGGAACCCGCTCGGAAGGTACAACTTTATGTGTGCGTCCGTTGCTAGATAAATTAGCTGGTGCGATTTCCAATGGCGTGGTTGGTTTTACCGCAATTTGGGTCGCAATGACCAATAATGCTACCGCTCAATCGGTAGCGGCAGTACCGGAGAATGTGATGAAATTCAAATTTATCATGTTTGGTATTCCAATCATTCTATTTATCCTATCAGTCATTATTTTTATGCGTAAGGTAAAATTGACCGAAAAATTCCATGATACGGTACTGGAACAATTATGTACCAAATTGGGAGTGAGCAAAAACGAGATTTCATCTTGAATCACCTTCAATTACCAACTGTAATTGTTTAATTTATTTGAGCTAAGTTATTGATTTTTTTATATGGTTGGCTGATTTTGCACTTGCTTTTCAGAGTGCGAAATCATCAAGCTTAATAACTTAGCTCGCAATTAATCTGCTCATGAGAGTCGAACATTATCAATTTAATCAACTCCGATTGTGGTGAAAGTAAATTTGATGAATAAAATAATTAGTCTGCACGGAAGCAATAGTAGTTTAATCATTGGCACGTTGCCAAATCGTATTCCACAAATTATATATTGGGGCAAAAAATTAACCCTGACTCCTGCCGAACAGCAGCAATTGTTAACCCAACTCGAATTACCGGTGCCACAGGCTTTTTTGGATGATGAACGTCACTTGAGTTTATTACCGCTATGGGGAAATGGTGATTTCAATCTCAATGCCCTCTCCGGCAATCGCGGACAAAAAGCATGGGCACCACAATTTAATCAGGTAACGATTGAGCAATTATCTGATCACCAAATCGAGATTATCGCCCTTGATAAAGTCGCGCAGCTGGAGTTAACCATACAGTTACAATTAAACCAATGGGATATCCTTGAACAACAACTAATCCTCCGCAATGTTGGCACCGATAATTATCAGCTAAATGAGTTACTGATCTCTACCCCGCTCCCGGCAACAATCACTGAAATGATTCAGTTTCACGGGCGCTGGATTCATGAATTTCAACCCCAGCGCAGCACCATTGATCAACCCTGCTATCTAGTGGAAAATCTCAAAGGACGTACTTCCAATGATAATCCGCCGCTATTGATTTGCGGCAATCAAGGGTTTAATTACCAAAGTGGCGAAGTCTATGGTTTTCACCTTGGCTGGAGCGGAAATCATTGCTATAAATTAAGCACCGTTGCCGATGGACGTAAATTAGTCCAGTTTGGCGAAAAATTATTACCCGCGGAAATAATCTTGACCGCGGGCGAGAGCTACACCACGCCAACCCTCTATGCCACTTATTCGGCGCACGGGCTAAATGCGCTGACCCACAATTTTCATTCGTTCATCCGCAACAGTCATCAATTTGCCCGCCATCAGCGCGACTATCGCCCGATTCATATCAACACTTGGGAGGCGATGTATTTCGAGCATAATTCGGAAATGCTGTTTAAACTGGTCGATAAAGCCGCCAGCCTAGGCATTGAACGTTTTGTGCTGGATGATGGCTGGTTTGTCGGGCGCAATCATGAACGTGCCGGATTAGGCGATTGGTTTGTGGATAAAACCAAATACCCACAGGGTTTAACCCCTTTAATCGACAAAGTTACCCGTGCAGGAATGGAGTTTGGTTTATGGTTTGAGCCGGAAATGGTTAATCCCGATTCGGAATTGTTTCGCAAGCATTCGGAGTGGATGCTGCAATTAGATGGTTACACCCAGCCACTGGGGCGCTACCAATATGTGCTTAATCTGGCACATCCTGAAGCTTATGCCTATATCAAAAAATGTTTGGTCGATTTATTGAGTGAATATGCTATCGGCTATATCAAGTGGGATATGAACCGCGACTTGGTACAACCGGGAAATCAATCTGGACATCCGGGAGTGCATCAACAGGTGCTAGCGACTTATCGTTTAATGGCGGAATTAAACCAGCTCTTCCCGACTCTCGAAATTGAAAGCTGTGCTTCCGGCGGTGCGCGGGCGGATTTGGGGATTCTGCGTTATACCAATCGCGTTTGGACATCCGACTGCAACGATCCGGTTGAACGCCAACAAATTCAGGAAGGATTCAGCTATTTCTTTCCGCCGGAATTAATCGGATCGCATTTTGGTCCCGAACAGGCACATACCACCAATCGGCTAAATACCGTCGATTACCGGATTTTAAGCACCTTTTTTGCCAATCTCGGTTTTGAGCAAAACTTACTCGAATTGACGGCTGCCGAATGTGCGCAACTAAAAACCTATATCGACTTATATAAACAATCTCGGAGTCTAATTCATAGTGGTGACTTTATCCGCTTGAATACTATTGACCCTGGGCAAAAAATCTATGGTGTGGTTAGCCAAGATAAATCACAGGCGCTATTGGCAGTGGCGCAAAATGCTTTTCCGATCAATCAAATCTCCACCAAGCTGCAATTACCGTATCTAAATCCGGAAAGTAACTATCGGATTAAGTTATTGAATACTCAGGAAAATACCGGTTATCTGATGAAAAAATCGGTACCGCTGTGCCGTGAAGAACTATATGTGAGTGGAAATTTGATTGCCAATATCGGGATTCAGTTGCCGATTATGCACCCGCAAAGCATTTTGCTAGTGTCTTTTGACGCAAGCTAAATTTGAGGAGAAAATAAAATTAATATAGTAGTTATAATCAAGTTAAAGAAAAGCAATAAAATAAAACAACTATGAATAGCAATAGCTTTAAATTAGGATAATAACCGATATGAGTGAAATGATAAATCAAGAATATAGCAAATTTTTGACAGAACTAAAACAACAAGTCTTGAGCTCCCGATATAAGGCCGTCAAAGTTGTTAACCAAGAATTAATCAGGCTCTATCATTATATAGGAACTCAGATACTATTACGCCAACAGCAATTTGCTTGGGGTAATAAAATTTTAGAGCAACTCAGCCGGGATTTAAAATTAGCATTCCCCAATATGACTGGTTTCAGTCAACAAAATTTAAAATATATGCGCAAGCTTGCTGAAGTTTATACCGCAGAACAAATTAGTCAACAGCTTGTTGACCAATTACCATGGGGACATGTAGTAATGTTAATCTACAAGGTTCCTAGTGAGGATGCTCGTAAATTTTACATTCATGAGTCAATTAAGCAGAGTTGGTCACGCAATGTATTATCCATTCAAATTGAAACTAATTTGTTTCAACGGCAAGGTAAAGCCATTACTAATTTTGATCAACGATTAACCAGTCCACAATCAAACTTAGCAAACCAAACCCTCAAAGACCCTTATTTCTTTGATTTTCTCTCAATAGGTGCAGATGCTCATGAGCGTGAAATAGAAAAAGCGCTAATTCATCATTTGGAAAAATTTTTACTTGAACTTGGCAGTGGATTTGCATTTGTTGGGAGACAATTTCATCTCGAAATAGCTGGTGATGATTTTTATTTAGATTTATTGTTTTACCACTTAAAGCTACGCTGTTATATTGTATGTGAATTAAAAGTTGATAAATTTAAACCTGAATATGCTGGAAAGATGAATTTCTATTTATCTGCTGTAGATGATCTGCTAAGGCACCCACACGATAACCCAAGTATTGGACTGATATTATGCCGCGATAAAAATAGCGTCACCGCCGAATATGCTTTACGCGACATGAATAAACCAATCGGCTTGGCTGAATATCGTCTAACTGAAGCCATTCCACACGATATAAAAACCCAACTGCCAACAATTGAAGAGTTAGAACAAGAATTAAAAACTGAACTATAACGAGGAAAATTTAACATGTACTTAGGAGTTGATTACTACCCAGAACAATGGGATAAAGAATTTTTGGAACAAGACTTGGTACGGATGGAGGGTGCCGGAATTAACTGTATCCGCATTGCCGAATTTGCCTGGCACTTGATGGAACCACGCGAAGGTGATTTTCAATTTGATTATTTCCGGCAGGTTCTTGATCGTGCCGAACATTATGGTTTAAAAGTGATGTTGGGAACACCCACCGCTACCCTACCGGCATGGCTGGCGAAAAAATATCCCGAGGTACTCTCGGTCGATGAATTTGGTATCAAACGCCATTTTGGCGGACGGCGGCAGGCGTGTTTAAATTCGCCAGTCTATCGCGAGAAAAGTGCCCTGATTTCGACTAAAATGGCTAAAGCCTATGCGCATCATCCGGCAGTAATCGCGTGGCAGATTGACAATGAGCTGGGACACGAAACCAGTGATTGGTGCTATTGCGAGCATTGTGAGCGTGAGTTTCAAAATTACCTGCAACGTCAATTTGTCTCAATTGAGGAGTTGAATTATCGTCTGGGTACGGTGTTTTGGTCGCAAACTTATAATGATTTTGCCGAAATTGAATTGCCGCGTCCGACCATTCCGGCCAAAAATCCCGGCTTGCTGTTATATTTTTACCGTTTCCGCGCCGCAACAATTACTCGCTTCACTCAGGAACAAGCGGCAATTTTACGGGCAATAGTTCCAGCAACGCAGGAAATCACCCATAATTACCCGGGGGATTATTACAATAAAGCGCAAAATTTTACCGATATTTCAGAACAATTGGATGTGGTGGCATTAAATAATTATCCAGTGTGGGGTGGGTTGGAACAGCCAGTTGAATATGGCAAAATTGCCATGAAACTTGATCAGACCCGTGGCTTTTTGCCGGGCAAAAATTTCTGGATTACCGAACAGCTAATTGGCGCTCAGGCGCACACGATTATGGGTTATTTGCCACGTCCGGGACAAGCGCGCTTGTGGTCATGGCAAGCACTGCTCCATGGTTGTAATAATCTGATTTATTTCCGCTGGCGTACGGCTACCAAAGGTGCCGAGCAATTTTGCTATGGAGTGTTAGATCAGGATAATCAGGATGGACCGCGTTATCGCGAGATGCAGCAGGTTTTCAAAGAAGCCAAGCGCTATCAACGCGAAATTAATCAAGCGGTTAAAGCGCAGGTTGCCTTGATTTATAATCCAGATAATATTTATGCCTGGAAAATTCAACCGCAATCAACCGCTTTAGACATTCATCACGAGCATTTTAGATTGTATCAGGGATTTATCCGCCATAACGTTGCAATTGATGTTATTGATATTCGCCAAGCAATCGACAGCTATAAAGTCGTTTTGTTACCAGCGCCGCTGTTACTCACCAAAGAGCAGATTGAGGCTTTGCTTGAATTTATCAAAAATGGCGGGGTCGTAATCAGCTCGTTTAGAGCCGCGATCAAAGATCACGATAACGCGGTATATTTTAACCAAGTCAATCCATGGCTAAGTTATGCCGGAGTTAAAGCCTATTATATTGAATCTCTCGGCATTCAGAATAAAGTAACCATCCACAGTGAATTGGGAACGCAATATCAGGCTGGGGTTTGGCGCGATATGCTGGAACCGCTGGAATCAGGCAATAGCAAAATTTTATACCACTATAGCGATGAATTTGCTGGCTATGGTGCAGTTAGCGAGACGGCAATTGGTGATGGGAAATTAATTCATATTGCCACGGCAGTCGAAGACCAAGATTTCTGGCTGGAACTAGCCGCGCGGGTATTGGATGAGCAAAATATTCCGGCAACAGCCACTCCCGACGGCGTTGAAATTATTCAGCGTGGCGATACCACGTTTATTTTAAATCATAATTCGTATCCGGTTAATTTCAATAATGTGGAATTAAAACCGTATGCGGTAGAGTTTTTAACCAAATAATTAAACTAGATTCTACGTCATTCCCACGTAGCCAGGAATCCAAAATTACTACACCTTTTGGGCGATTAATGGATTCCGCATCGAGTACGGAATGACAGACAAATACATTTTCCGAGGAGCCAGCGTCGCGCTGGAGCGAGTATTAACAAAATAAACAGTTGAAAAATATTGCGTTATAACAATATATTGTAAATTGTTTCTCAGGAGTAAATAATGAATTCAATAATAACTCAACTAACCACAACTTTCGCGGATAAATTTGCCGCTAGCACAGGCAAAACCAGCTTGTTTTTCGCTCCCGGACGGGTTAATTTAATTGGTGAACATACCGATTATAATGGCGGTAATGTTTTCCCCTGTGCGCTGGATATCGGCACTTACGCGCTGGTAGCACCACGCGCAGATGACCAGATTCGTGGCTATTCGCTAAATTTTGCTGAAAAAGGGATAGTCGAATTTCCATTAACCAATCTGATTAATGAACCAGCGCACGACTGGGCCAATTATCCCAAAGGGGTAATTAAAGTTTTAGCCGATCATAGTTATCCCCTGCCGCATGGTCTGGACATTGTATTTTATGGAACCATCCCCAATGGTGCCGGCTTGTCTTCCTCAGCATCAATTGAAGTTTTAATGGCAACGATTATCAAGCATTATGGCAACTATCCTGCGCTGGATGGTGTAAAGATAGCCCAACTCTGCCAACAGGCCGAAAATCAGTTTATTGGAGTTAATTGCGGCATCATGGATCAATTTGCGATTGCCATGGGTAAAGCTGCCCATGCCATTCTACTTGATTGTAATACCTTGAATTATCAATATGCGCCGCTGGAATTAGGTGACAATATTCTGGTAATTGCCAACACCAACAAAAAACGCGGTCTGGCGGATTCCAAATATAACGAACGGCGAGCTGAATGTGATCATGCCCTTTCCCAATTACAAACCCGACTAAAAATAAACTCATTGTGTGAACTGGATGTCGCGACCCTTGAAGCCAATAAAGATTTGGTAACCAACCCAACCGAATATCGCCGGATTTATCATGCGATTAGTGAAAACGGGCGGACATTGGCGGCAGTAAAAGCACTGCATGATAATGACTTAATCACTTTTGGACAGTTGATGGATCAATCGCATATTTCACTGCGCGATGATTATGAAGTAACCGGCAAGGAGTTGGATAGTTTGGTGGCGCGGGCCTGGCAGCATCCGGCGTGTATTGGTTCGCGGATGACTGGCGCTGGTTTTGGTGGCTGCACTGTCAGTCTGGTCAAAAAAGCTGACGTTGAAGATTTCATTAGTCAGGTCAAGACCGCTTATGCCAACGATACCGGACTAAATGCTGATTTTTATATGGTTGGGGTCGGTGATGGTGCGGCATTTATTAAGGATATCCAATAATGAATTTAACCATCAGCAAAAAATCGATTGCCACGGTCAATAATCAGGCGGTCATCCAATACACCCTGCAAACGCCATCCGGGTTCAATGTCGCGGTATTAAATTATGGCGGAATTATTTGGGAAATTAACACCGCCAACAAAAATGGTAAATTTAATAATGTGGTAATAAATCATGGCGAATTTGATCCGGAAAACCCCGGACATCTTGGTGCAATTACCGGACGGGTTGCCGGTAGAATTAAAAATGCGGCGTTTAATGTTAACAATCAGCACTATCAATTAACCCCGAATAATAACAACAACTTATTACATGGTGGCGTTAATGCTCTGGATAAAAAAATCTGGGCGATTCGCGAATTAACCAACGGTTTGGAACTAAGCTATTTCAGTCCAGACGGTGAAAATGGTTTTCCCGGCAATGTCACATTCTTCGTTCGTTACCTGATTAATCAGGACAATCAATTAACAATTGAAGCTCAGGCAAGCAGCGATTGTGAAACCCCGATCAATCTAACCAATCACAGCTATTTTAACCTAAATGGGCAACTGGAAAATGGTCCCAAGCAAACACTGCAATTAGCCAGCAGTCATTATGGATTGATTGACGGTGAAGTCCGCTTTACCAATCAACTGGCGACAGTTGAAAATACGCCGTTTGATTTCCGCACCCCTAAGGCAATCGGACAAGATTTACATGCTAGCCATCCGCAAATAAGCTATGGACAAGGCTATGACCACCCTTTTGTGTTGGATAATGACAGCCATGTTGCCTATCCAATTCAGCTGAGTGATCCGGCTAGCGGCAGAACGCTGATGGTGCAAACTACCGAACCGGTGGTGGTAATTTATAGTGCCAATCATTTTGCCATTCCCGGTTCGGCAGTATGTCTGGAAACGCAACGGATGCCGGATGCGATTAATCTGCTACAATATCGGGAGAGTGTTATCTGTGCACCGGGTAAACCCTACTATAGCAAGACCATCTGGCAATTTGGAGTTACTGTTTAGCCTATGTAATAATTCCATCGTTACCGCGTGCCTCATGTACTTTACACTCAATCAGATTCGAAATGCTAGTAGGCAATGTGCGACGAAGCTTACGACTAGTAAGTGAGAAGCATATTAACAACCTAGGATAATGAATCTGTTTGAGTAGAATGTACACAGCGGCACTCGGTGCCTTAAACTTAATACATAGTCTAACAGAACTCTCTTCAATGGTAATAAATTTGGAGTATCAAACCAATGAAAAAAGACCTCACCCTAACCTTGGAAATGCTGGTTGAGCTATTCATTAATAAAGCCATCAACATCCAGTTGATTCGAGAGCGGGATAAAATTTATTTTCGTAACCAATTTTATAATTTACTTGGTTTAGATGTCGCTCAGTTGGCACAGCCCGTGGTTATTCCACCCGAATTTCAAGCCAATGACAATATTTCGCTGGCAGATTTTGCCGAAATGATCTATTTGTCGCTAGATGGCAATCAGGTTGGTGGTTTGGGCGAAACCAAAGAGCAAACTGAAACTGCATTAATTAACATCTTCCTACCGGCACCAAGCATTGTTGAAGAAAAAGTGGCCTCCCTGTGGCGTTATTCGGGAGTTGCTACCGCAATGGAGTGGTATTATCGCTTCAGTCAAAATACCAATTACATCAAAACTGCCGACATTGCCAAAAATCAGTCGTGGAAAAGCCCAACCATTTATGGTGAACTGGAAATAACCATCAATCTCTCCAAACCGGAAAAAGATCCACTGGAAATCGCCCGCGCCAAACTGGCTAAACCAACAACAGTTAATTATCCCAAATGTCTATTGTGTATCGAAAATGAAGGTTATGCCGGCTCATTCAACCAACCAGCCCGCCATAATCACCGGATATTATCCCTAACGCTCAATAACCAGCCGTGGTTTTTCCAATATTCGCCATATGCCTATTATCCGGAACATTCGATTATTATTAATCCGACTCACCGCGATATGGTAATCAATCGTGAAACTTTTATCAATCTGCTGGATTTTGTCGATTTGATTCCGCATTATTTGATAGGTTCAAATAGCGATATTCCAATTGTCGGTGGCTCGATTCTAACTCATGACCATTATCAAGCCGGAAATTATGTCTTTCCGATTGAAAGGGCGACCGTCAAAAAAAGCTACCAACTGCCACAATTTCCGCAAGTTACGGTAAATTATTTATTGTGGCCGGTGACTACTTTGCAATTAATCGGCGGACGGAATGAACTATTAAAATTGACCATGCTGATAATAAAACACTGGTATGGTTATTCCAATCCGGAATTGGAGATTTTAGCCACCGATGGCAATGGTAACCGTCATAACGCAATTACGCCGGTAGCCAGAAAACTCGCTGATGGAAAATACGTTCTATATTTGATGCTGCGCAATAACCGCACTACCTGCGAACATCCGGAAGGAATTTTCCATCCCCACCGTCATTTACACCATATCAAAAAAGAAAATATCGGTCTAATCGAAGCCATGGGATTGGCGATTTTACCCGGACGATTGCAAAATGAACTGGCAGAAATTGAAAAATTACTGTTAATCAATGATAAAGCCATCGCATTATCACAATTACTGTTTGATGAAACATTACTTAAACATGAGACATGGTTGGCGGAACTTTATCTAAAATACGGTTCATTTAGTGACTGCAATGTGCAGCAAATTCTCAAAAATGAAGTTACCGAAAAATTTGCGCAGGTATTGGAATGTTCCGGAGTGTTCAAAAACAATGTGCTCGGCGATGCTGCCATGGATGGTTTTATCGGGCGGTGTCAAAATAGTATTTAAGAATGCTTAGCATCAGCGCTGATACCGTGTTAAAATTTGAGCTTATTTTTTAATACCAGTTAAGCGATGACCAAAACCAGCAACCACCTTAAACCTAAAAACTCCGCCATTTGCCGTAATCGTGAATTACAGGACTGGTTGCATCTAACTCCATTGGGGCGTGAGATTCTCCGCAAAGAGCGCAAGTATTTCGTGGATAGTGCCAAATATATTTTTGGCAACTACTCGCTGCAAATCGGTTTGGAACAAACCAATCTGTTACAAGGCAACAAAATCATCAATCACTACACCATCTGTCAGAATGCAATTAGTGATGTATGTTTCTTGCCCTTTGCCGATGACAGCCTGGATTTAATCGTCTGTCCGCACGTTCTGGAATTTTACCCCAATAATTACCCGCATATCATCGCTGAATTACAGCGGGTGCTAAAACCAGATGGACAACTAATTATCAGTTGTTTTAACCGTTCAAGTTGGTTGAACTTATTCAAACGCCGATTTACGCTGTTTAAAAATATTCCCCTATTGCGAATTGATGAAATCAAAAACCAACTGCAAAAATGTGATTTAACGATCGAAGGCGGCAAATTTTTCAGCTATATTCCGCCATTTGCCAGTGCCCGTAAAATTCACAACTGGCGCTGGTTAAATAAAGTCGGCGATCGCTGGTTCCCAACTTTAGCCAATAGTTTCTGCCTGATCGCCCGTAAAAACGTCGCCGCGCCAACCAATATCATAAAAGTTGATTTTGAAACCAATCCAAATTTGCAGCCGCAGCTGGGAAATGCCAAAGTATGTCACAAAAATTAGTAATCTATAGTGATGGTGCCTGTAAAGGCAACCCTGGCGTGGGTGGTTGGGGCGCAATATTAATCTATGGCGAAATTGAAAAAGAAATTAACGGCTATGACCCAAATACCACCAATAACCGGATGGAGCTTAGCGCGGTAATTGAAGCGCTGAAAATATTGAAACGTCCGTGCGAAATCGTAATCTATACCGATTCGCAGTATGTCAAACGCGGGATGACCGAATGGTTGCCAGGCTGGCTGCAAAAGAACTGGAAAAATGTTAAAAATCCGGAATTGTGGCAAGAGCTCCTGGAATTAAGCAAACAACATCAGATTGACTGGCAATGGGTGCGCGGACACAACGGCGATAAATATAACGAACGCGCCGATCAATTGGCGAATTTAGCCATCGAACAACATAAATCTTCCTAGACAATTACACAATGACCACCAAATCAACCTATTATGCCAATCTTGAATGGCATGACGAAATTCCGTTGGCCGTAGAATATAACGACTACTATTTTTCCAAAAATTCGGCAGTTGCCGAAAGCCGCTACGTGTTCATCGAACATAATCAATTGGCACAACGCTTTGCCGCTCTTAGCGCCAATAAAACCTTCGTTATCGGCGAAACCGGCTTTGGTGCCGGACGTAATTTTTTGGCAACTCTTGAATTGTGGAACTCATTATCGCCAACTGCTATGCTCCATTATATCAGTATCGAAAAACATCCCTTGGCACCAGCGGATCTGGCACGGATTTTAGCTAATTTTCCGGAATTTGATTCCTGCAAAGAGGAATTATTGGCGCAGTATTATTTGCCATTACCCGGCTTTCATCGCCTGTCATTTAAAAATCAGGTCTATTTGACTCTAATTATTGGGGATGTTGCCGCCGTCTTGCCCGAGCTGGAATGTAACGTTGATGCGTGGTTTTTGGATGGTTTTAGTCCAGCAAAAAATGAACAAATGTGGACAGCTGCCCTTATAGCCAACCTCGCGCGTTTAAGTCATTCAACCACTACCTTTGCCACCTATAGCGCCAGTTCCGCAGTTCGCAGTCGGCTAACTGACGGTGGATTTGTGGTACATAAAGACAGTGGCTGCGGCGGCAAGCGCGATATGTTATTTGGTGAATATTTTCCTACAACCACCGCAGCAGGAGTTAAGCATCCACAGAAACCTCCGCGAAATTATCTGGCAAAACCACCAGTTATTGCCGATAATCAAGTCATAATCATTGGTGCCGGAATTAGCGGTGCCGCAACCGCCTTTAGCCTGGCCAACCGCGGCTATCAGGTTACGGTTTTGGAACAACATTCCTCACCGGCGCAGGAAGCCAGCGGCAACTATCAAGGCATGCTTTACGGTAGTTGGAGTGCCTTTGGCGGCGCGATGATGGAATTAAGTTTTGCCGGTTATCGCTATAGCCATTACTTAGTCGCGCAATTATTGACCGAAGCAGAAGATTATGGTAGTTGCGGCTTAATTCAACTGGCAGAAACAGCCGAACAATTAAAACGCCAGCAACAGCTAATAGATTGTAAATTGCCGGAAGATTTCTTTTATCCACTCAGCCATCAGGAAATTGAACAACTAGCAGGAGTAAGTATTGGCGGTAACCAATCCGGCTTATATTTTCCGCATGGACTCTGGCTTAGTCCGCCAACTTTAGTGGCGCACCTGCTAACTCATCCCAATATCCATTTGATTACCGACTGTCAGATTCAGGACTTAATTTATAATGATAACCATTGGCAGGCAATCGATACCAATACAAAAATTCGCGCAACCGCACCTCAGGTGGTCATTTGCAATTCGGCGCGTCTGCAGGAATTTAGCGTCAGCCCCCAGCTCCAATTACGGACTATCCGTGGGCAGATTTCAGTAGCTCCAGCACCGGAACAACCATTAAAAACCATACTGTGCGGCAAGGGTTATATGACACCACCGCGAGCGGGAAAAATAACTATCGGAGCAACTTTTCAATTCCATGATCAGGATACCGCTTTGCGCAGTGCCGACCATCAGGAAAATCTGGATAATTTTGCAGAGCTGACCCCAACAATTATTTCGCAGTTGGAATTTAAACAATTGGAGGGTAAAGCCGGAATCCGTTCAAGTAGCTATGATTATTTGCCGCTGGTTGGACCACTTGCCGACTATCAGCAATTTCAGCAGGTTTTTGCCAAATTGGCACAAGACAAAAACGCTCGTATCAATCAAAGCTGTCCATATTTAGCCGGTCTTTATGTTAACGTTGGGCATGGAACCAAGGGCATGTTAACCGCACCGCTGTGTGGTGAAATCATTGCCGATTATATTGCCGGAACACCATTGGCGGCGAGCAAAACGCTGCGTGAAGCGCTCCATCCCAACCGCTACTACGTCCGTGAATTAGTCAAAGGCTAATTTATACCGAGTCACAAGGTTGAATAAATTCAAGCAAATATCTCGTGAACAGTTTACCAATTGATATTAAACTTACACCAATAATTAAAAAATATTATCTAAAATATCAAGGTAAATTTTGCTAAGTTGTAGCAAATCATGGCTAGTAGTGTATTCATTAACCTGATGGATTGAATCATTTCTTAGCCCGCACTCGATAATTTCTTTACTCACCGCTACCAAAAATCGCCCATCGGAAGTTCCACCATCGGTTTTTAACTGTGGTGTAATTCCACAAATGCGATAAATCGATGCTGAGGCTACTTTAACCAATTGCCCCACCTCAGTCATAAATGGTGCTGCAGAATGATTCCACTCCAATTGATAGTGCAACTGGTGGTTATCCAATATATCAGCAACCTGCTTTTGCATGCTGGCGACAGTTTGCAAATTATTATAGCGCAGATTAAAATTAGCACTAAGTTCACCGGGAATAACATTGGTCGCACCTACGCCGGATTTAATATTGGCAAATTGAAAACTCGTTGGTGGAAAATATTGATTGCCATTATCCCATACTAATGCCGTGAGCTCGGCTAAAGCAGGTGCAAAAGTATGAATTGGGTTTTGACAGAGATGCGGATATGCAATATGCCCCTGTTTTCCAAATATTTTTAATTCGCCGGTGAGTGAACCGCGGCGTCCAACCTTGATAGTATCGCCAATAGCATCAACACACGAAGGTTCACCAATCAAACAGAAATCCAGGATTTGCCCCTGTTCTTGCAGATATTTGACAATTAAGGGCGTACCATCAATTGCGCTACCTTCTTCATCCGAGGTCAGCAATAGCATTATTTTGAAACTATTTAAGTCATGCGAATGATTTACCATAAACTGCTCTAAAGCAATAATAAATGCGGCAATCCCACCTTTCATGTCGGCAGCTCCCCGCCCGATTAATTTATCATCAATTAGCTGTAATTCAAATGGATTACCATTGTACCAGCGCGCCAAATCACCGCTGGGAACAACATCCACATGTCCGGCAAAAGCCAAAGTCGTTGCCCCCTCACCGAGTGTAATAATCACGTTCTTGGTATCACGATGGTTAACCCACTGACATTTAGCACCGATTGGAGTAAGCCGATTACAAATATACTCCAGCGAACCGGCATCATCTGGGGTGACCGAAGGAAATGCCACTAATTTACTCAATAAATCAATTAAATTACCAGATTCAATCATGCTACCAATCCTCTTCAAAACTCACTTAAAAATATAACGAAGCGTTAAAATACGATGTTACCTATGATAAAAAATTTAGCGCTCAGTTATTGATTTTTCCTCATGGCACGCTGATTTTACATCAGCAATCAGCGCGCAAAATCGTCAAACTCAATAACTGAGCGCTAAAATATAGATGTGTGTATAACATTAGTCCGAATAAAAATATATGCGTAATGCAAATCAATAATTAACGATTTTACCACATCTCGATTACAAATAATTTCGCCGCACGCTTGCAAATGCGAATCATTCTCATGTATAATAACCGGATTAGAAATAATTTTATTAATTATGGAATATAAATAAACATGTCACACAATAACTTAGTCCCCTTATCGCAATTGCATAAAGGTCAAGTCGGTATCGTCCGCCGGATTGATGAGCAACTACTACCCCATAATGTTGAGCTTGAAAAAGGCGAATTGGAACGAAGAATTTTAGAAATTGGAATTGTTGAAGGTGTTACGCTAAAAGTCCTCCACTTTGGGCTGATCAACCGCGACCCGCTGGCAATTTTACTGGAGAACAACGGGATGACCGTTGCCATCCGCCGCAATGAATCACAAATAATTTTAATTGAACCTTTAGAATAACTCATATGAAAAAACATCACCATCACGACGAATCAATTTTACATTTGCACCATCAGCACCATAAAAAACTACGGGTGGCATTAGTCGGCAAACCCAACTCTGGCAAAACGGCTTTGTTTAATGCACTAACCGGTAGCCGCCAAAAAGTTGCTAATTATTCGGGCGTTACCGTTGAAAAGAAACACGGCTATTTTTTAACTCCAGACAAAGCATTTATCACGCTGGTAGATTTACCCGGAACTTACAGCCTACGCGCCAGAAGCCCGGATGAGCAAGTCACCCGCGATGTGGTATTAAACCGCTTTAGTGAAGAGCAATCGTTAGATGCCATCATCACAGTTGTTGATGCGACCAATTTGAGCGGTTGTCTGCGCTTGATTCTAGAATTAAAACAAACCGGAATCCCGGTAATTGTCGCGCTAAACATGAGTGATTTAGCAAAACTTCGCGGTTTTGAATACAATGTCCAAAAACTCTCGCAATTGCTTGACTGCCCGATTATTGAAACCTCGGCTACCAAAAAACAAGGAATCGAGCAGCTCGCCGCAACGCTGGATAAATACAACAATCTATCTCACGCGGAAAATAATTGGACTGAACCATCACAGGAAATGGTTCGCAGCTACCATAAAAAAGTAGCCGAAATTATGCAAACCGTGGAAACTCGCAAAGGGATGCCTTCCATCTGGTCACAACGAATTGATGCCGTATTATTACATCCTTTCTTCGGACTCGTCATATTACTAGCAATTTTATTTTCCATGTTTCAGGCCGTTTTCTCGTGGGCAACCATTCCGCAAGACTGGTTACAAGGATTATTTGATAGCGCTCAAGCTTACGTTGCCGGTTTGGCACCAAATAGTTTCTTAACCAGCCTGTTTGCCAACGGTATAATTGCCGGGGTGGGCTCGGTAGTAGTATTTTTGCCGCAAATTTTAACCATTTCCTTATTTATCATCTTGTTGGAAGACACTGGCTATATGGCACGGGCAGCTTTCCTGATGGATAAATTAATGGGCAGTGTGGGTTTACATGGACGGGCATTTATTCCACTGCTCTCAAGTTTTGCCTGCGCAATTCCTGGAATTATGGCTACCCGCACCATTGAAAACCGTAAAGACCGTCTGGTAACAATACTAATCGCGCCATTAATGACTTGCTCGGCACGGTTACCGGTCTATACCCTGTTAATTGGCGCATTTATTCCGCGTAAAATTATCTGGGGCTTTGCCAATCTACAAGGGCTGGTAATGTTTGCCCTGTTTGCCGCCGGAATTTTCTCCGGTCTAATTATGGCATTCATCTTTAAGCATTTTTTCTTTAAAGGTGACCGCCAACCATTGATTTTAGAATTACCAAGCTATAAAGCACCGAATCCGTACAATGTAATTTTAGAATTAATTAAACCGGCAAAATCATTCTTAAAACGCGCGGGTACAATAATTTTGGCAGTAATGATAATAATCTGGTTCTTATCCTCATTCCCGTTGCCGCCAGCCAATGCTACGGCGCCAGCAATTGATTATAGTATCGCTGGAATTGTCGGTAAATTCCTGGAACCAATTTTTAGACCAATCGGCTTTAGCTGGCAAATTGTCGTAGCACTGATTCCGGGAATGGCGGCACGTGAAGTTGCGGTATCGGTTCTAGCGACAATTTTTGCCCTCAGCGGCAGTGATGACACCGTCCGTCAAAGTTTGTCGGTACTATTGCAACATCAATGGTCAATTGCCACCGCCTTATCACTGATTAGCTGGTATGTATTTGCACCGCAGTGTATTTCAACGCTAGCAGTTGCCAAACGTGAGACCAATAGCTGGCGCTGGCCGATAATCATGTTTGTTTACCAGATGCTGTTAGCCTACATTGTTTCATTGGCGGTTTACCGGTTGGCATTAGCTTTTTTATAGGATTTGGATAATGATGGAACATCTAGTTGATATTCTGAGCGTAGCGGTAATAATTTTGATAGCTGGCGGTTACTTGTGGCGAACATTTAGAAAAGCCCGTAAAAACTGTGGTAGTATTTGCTCCGGTTGCAGTGGCAGTTGCCAAACTAAAGTGAAGCAGTTTGACCAACCTCAGACCATAAAATTTCAACCATTACGCAAATGAAACTTAAACATCCATTGATGGAAATTCCCGGAGTTGGAGTTTCAATCGCGCAAGATTTGGTAAACATTGGAATTAATCAGATATCTGATTTGATTGGTAAAAATCCCGATGATCTATACCAACAATCCAACCGTTTTGCCGGGACTGTTCAAGACCGCTGTCTGTTATACGTTTTTCGCTGTGCTGTCTATTATGCCAACAATCAACAGCATGATCCGAAACGGCTGAAATGGTGGAACTGGAAAGATTAATTCGGTATCGCTTCAGTCAGATTTAACGCTATTTTTCATAACATCGTCATGATGAAGTCGCAACGAACCCGAAACGATAAATTGTCAACGCCATCAACTTATTAACCAAAAGAACGAACCTATCTGCAAAAATTAATTGAAACAATGTCTGTAACTCATACAGCTAATGAATTTTTAGCGTGTAAAATATTACCGCTATAGTATTTGGCTTGATTTTGTTAAATTCTACAGTATATTTTAACGTTATGAATCCCGATAAACTAAACAGGCGGCTAACACCGCCCGAAGAGTCACAGAATCAAATTATCACTAACCACCACGAACCGGCCAGACATAGAAGGTTGTGGTCTTGTCGTGATTGCTCACAAAACCATCGTACATTTGGATGTACCACGCATAGGTAGTATCGTTAGCGTAGGTAGTGGATGACCAATAGTAGTCCTCTTGCACATTATTGAAGCCGGCACTATTCAGCCACGTTGCTGGATTCTCCTGCCCGTAATTAACCAGCGAGCGCAACTCATTACGGTTGGGCAGCCGCCAGTCGCTATAACCACAATAAGTTGCCGGGATCGCCGCTCCAGCAGTTGGTTGTTTAGCTATAGCATCTGCCCAGCTATAGGTAGTCGCTGAAGGAGCTTTAATCCACATCAAACCGGTTTGCAAATCACTTTCGACTTCCTGTCCGCTGGTACAGGCTGTGCCATTGGGGTCGGTGGCAGCAATAAACCGTCCACTGGCAGTGGTGCCGACGGTTCCTTTCTGTAACGCACCGTCATCACCGGCTGCATAGCTGGTAGTTTGTCCGGTTTGCGGAATCTGTGCCGGGAGTGTGGTTGTACCACGCACCGGCCAGATGCGGTAGGAGGTAGTTTGGTTGTAGCGCCCCACTAAGCCACCATTCATATTGACATACCACGCCAAAGAAGTACTGGTCGCGTAGGTAGTGGACGACCAATAGTTGCTCGCTCGCACATTGCTAAAGCCATTCCCATTAAGCCAGGTTGCTGAATTAGACTCACCCTGATTGACCATGCTCGCCAGTTCGTTAACATTAGGTAGGCGCCAGTCGTTATAACCACAATAGCCACTAGCATTCATGGCGTCAATTGCCGCCTGTGCCGGATAGGTATTTGGCGTAACCGTAGTATCTTGCCATTTATAGGTTGTTGTACTTGGATTTTGCACCCACATTAAGCCAGTTAGATTATCGTTTTCAACTTCCTGACCGCTGGCGCAGGCTGCTCCATCCGCTTGGGTTCCGGTAGTAAAGCGGGTAAGTGGGTTTAACGCACCACTACCATTATATGCCCATGCTACGCCATAAGGAATGTAATCACCATAGCTTGGGATATTTCGTCCATAACCATCAGTTCCGACTACAGAAGTATAGTCGCCACAAGTGGTGGTAAAACTTGTTCCCGGTACGCAATACAGTTGTCCGGTTTGCGGCAGGTAGATTCGGGTAAATAATGAAGTTGCGGCATAGGATTGTGAATAGCCGCAAGAACTACCAGAGGTACACGCAACCGGTGGATTTTGCGAGTAATTCAGAATGGCTTCAAATGCACCGCTGCTAAACGGATTATTATTGGCATTTGATAAACACTGAGTAGTAAAAGTCCCACTTTCGAGATTGTAAATATATTGAATTGAACGAACTGCCGGTGGATCTGCATTTACCGCATTGTATAATCCGGCACAATTACCCGAATATTTATCACAGAGTGCATAATTGGAAGCATTCGATGAAGTATAGGTTCCCGCAGCTGGGGTTGATGGACCATTTAATGTTGTGGCTAAAGTTGCGGTTCCGCTACAGTCTGCACCAGAGTAATATTTAATATCAACGCTATTAATCTGAATACCGCCGGGGGTTGAAAATGATTGTTGGTTGCTACCCGCACCAGATAGTTGTTTACCTTGAGCTGGTGTATAGGTCAGCAAATTAATGTATTGTTGTAATGGATTAGCCGTTGTGGCTGAATTTGTATTGGTGCTACTATTGCCGCCATTACAGCCAATTAAACCCAAGATTCCTATTAACGTAATTACTCGCTTTACTGGTCGGTTGTTGTGCATAATTTGTGTTCCCTTATTATTAAGAATAGTAACCACTATTAGATTCGCTCATGATATTGGTTGCACTCTGTGTCAATTGATTGGGATTGTATACCTCAATAGTTGGCTGGATATATTTTTGAGTATTAGTCGCGTACTCACTTTCTGTGATCGCAGAGATAGCATTGTCAATTCTATCGTTCATTACATTCCCCTATAAATTAAATAATGGTTAGTCGCAAGTGTCTGGTTAATAAGTGCCCATGATAATAACATGGGATTAATTATTTTTAATACTGTATAATTTTACAGTTGACAATAGATAATTATCCGTGGTAACGTCGCGGGATTGTTTTTTTAATACACATTCCACCTATGCAATCACAACAATACTCGGAAATAAACGAGATGAAAGATAGCAGTTATTTAGCTGCTTGCGTGAATAGCCTGCGATTGTTATTCAATGATAATGATTTAGCATTTATCAAGGATTTATCTTTTCGTTATATTGCGGCAACTGCAGCTTATTCAAAAATGGTTTTATCATCAAGCAGTGATGATGTTGACATCTGTGGCAAATATGATAATGAAGTTATTAAATCCAAAGATGAGGCGTACCATGACTTACTGCTAAAAAAAATTCGCTATTTTGATGAAAAAACTATTTACCAAAAAAAAACCTCATTTCACCTCGTCCTCGCACTGGGAATAAAAAAACCAGCGCAATTAAAAATTCCGCTGGTTAATAAACTGAAGCCATTGATAAATCCAGCCACCGGAAACGTTGTTGGGATGATGGGTGTTTTAGAAAAACTCTATTTATTAAATATGCCGTTGTTCATTCTCAAAAATTCCGGACAATACTATCAGTATTCAATAAGAAGTGATCAAATTAAATTAACCGAACTTCAACAAATTACTTTATTCTTGCTATGTAATTTCCTAACTGCTAAAGAAATCAAAATCGTCCTTGACGTACTGGGAATAGGCAGAACGGTAAGCAACGTAAATGCAACCATTACGCTATTAAAAGCAAAATTTGGCGTTACCACCAAAGAAGCATTGCTTGAAAGAGCCTTACGGATGAATTGTCATATCAATATTCCGGAACGTATATTTCCGAAAATATTTTATGATTTCGATGAATTTGAAGTAAATATACTTTAGCCCAACTAAAAAGAATAAGCCGGAACTGCTAAAATGGTGGAACTGGAAAGATTAAATTTGTTAAATAACAATATTGAATTTAACATCCTCCAACTTTTACTATCTCAACACTTCGGTGCTGAAATTTCAGATTTGATTGTTGATTATGAAAGCATGAGTTACAATGCCTGCCGATTTAACATAAACAATCTGAAATTTATCTTACTACATGACAGAAAATAATTTCTTGCATTTCACTTCCATCGGTAAGTAACTAATACACAATGAAATAAGCTTAATTGCATCGTATAAATCATTGTTCAGTTTTTGTATCAATAAATCATAACCATATCTAAAAAAG
>CAZATM010000051.1:0-12233 GCA_964488065.1 uncultured Neisseria sp. | reverse complement strand
CAATACCCTAAATCAGTTACGCCAATTTGCCACGGATGAAATATTGGCATTTATTGGCCCGGCAATTAATCAGGAGTGTTTTGAAATCGGTAATGAAGTTCGCGAAAGCTTCATGGCACAAGATAATAGTTGCCAACAATTTTTTATTCCTGCGGGAAACCCCAATAAATGGTTGGCTGATTTACGCGGCATTGCCGCACACTGGCTGCTTGCTGCGGGGCTAAGCTCTAAAAACATCAGCAATCCACCAATTTGTACCAAATGTACTCCAAAATGGTTTTATTCTTATCGTGCCAATCCAAATAGCGGGAGAATTGCCACCATGATCTGGAAAGACTAATGACGGAATTATCCTAATGACAACAACACAATTCACCGCTTTTGCCGCCACACGCACCCCCACGGAGCACGAATTAACATTGGCAAAAATCCTCTGGGATTATCATTGCATCGGACAACTAATTGCACCCAGTAGCAAAAAACGCCTAATTCTGGGTTTGGGCAGTTATGATCCACGGGTTGCCGAATATTGCGCCCAGTTATGCCTTGCTGGTAGCGGTGAGCAGATTCTTTTTTCAGGACATTCCGGTAATTGGACTAGCGGTAAATCAACCGCCACCGAAGCTGAAATCTTTACTGCCATCGCGGTTGATTGTGGCGTCCCGGCAAATAAAATTTGGCAAGAAAATCAATCTACCAATCTTGGTGAAAATATTCAGTTTAGCCGCCAGCTTTTAAATACATACCATTACACGCCAGAAGAAATTATTGTGGTAACCAAACCTAATACCACCCGCCGCGCTTATGCTGCTTATATGAAATACTGGCCGGAGATGCCGGTAATTTTGAGCGCGCCACCAATTGGAATAAATGAGCGGATCAGCGGGCAGACTATCAGCGATTTAATCAATGAGTTGGTTGGCGACAGTGAACGGATAATCACTTATCCTGTGTTAGGTTTTCAGATCCCACAGGAAATGCCGGAAACGGTTATGGCGTCATGGAGGGAATTAAAACAATTAGGCTATAGCCAGCATAGCCCCAAATAAATGTCAATTTTATGTTAATAAATCCCAAACTGCAACAACTGATTGATATATTTTTCAAATCATTTGACGGGCAAAAAGTTTTCTGTCAAGTCAATGATCTTGAGCGGCGCTATGTATTTCTCAATGATTATTTTGAAGAGCAGGACACCATCATTAATCATAACCGCGCTTTTGGTAAGACAATTAGTGAGTGTTTTCATATTTTTAAACATCCCTACCATGCAGAATATCCCGATCAACTCGATCAGATTTACGTTCAAGTAATGGCTGACTGCCAGCGTAAAAGTTTTTTTGCCTATTCACGCAATGGTAGTAATCAGGAGTTCATCCGCCTTGCAAATGTATTTCCATTGCTCACCAGCGATGGTGAGTTGCTCGGTAGCTATACCCTGTCATGGTTTGCCAATCCGCTAAATTTTTTGCATTATTTTCAGAATAATTTTTGTCATCAAATCAACAGTTATCCACCGCTGGATAATAATCACCCGCCGCATGAATTATCCAAACGCGAGCATCAGATTTTATTTTTATTGTTATATAATTTTTCACAATATCAAATTGGGGATTTTCTGCACATCGCCCGTGGCACCGTCCAAAAAATCATCAATGAGAAAATTTGTCCTAAATTAAATATCAATCCGCCCAACGTCACCCAATTGATCGACTATGCCAACAGCATTGGTCTGCAATATTATTTTCCACCCAGTCTGTTGGGTTACCGAATTATTGAACTCTATAACGATGAGTCTTTTTTACGCTCGTTAGCCCGCCAAATTACCGCAACTACGCCGCTTGGCAAATAAAAGTATCCATTTTGGAAGATTCTATTTTTCATGTAATTACCTTATAATCCGGTCATATATTTTATTTGAGGTTTTATCATGCAAAATACAATCACAACAGCGATAACCGCTACCCCCGCCCATAAAATGAATGTCCGCTGGTTCACTTGGTATGCCCTATTTATTACTTTACTGGCAGTTTCATCCACTGACATTTATATTTCGTCATTGCCGCAAATGACCATTGATTTTAATACTTCACCAAACTTGATTAATTTGACCATTTCAATCTATACCCTAACCATGGCGGTGACGGTATTATTTGCCGGAATCTTGAGCAATCGCTTTGGACGCAGAAAAATCATTCTCTTGGGAATTATTTCATTTACTATCGCATCATTTTTAATTAGCACAGCCAATTCAATTTATGTAGTAATCCTGTTACGGGTGGTTCAAGCCTTTGGTTGTGCCTGCTTGGCAATTGTAACTCGACTGGTACTAAAAGATACCATGAGCGCCAAGGAACAGGTACATGCAACCGGAATATTGGTGATGGGAATCGTCTTGTCTCCGGCAATAGCGCCTAGCGTGGGGGCATTTTTAGCGCAACATTGGGGCTGGAAAAGCTGCTTTGATCTCAGTGGAATTGGCGGCATAATTTTATCCATTGCCGGCTATTTTATCGTTCAGGAAACCAACGCCACTCCGGTTAAACAGTTAAATTCGTTCCACAGTTATATTCTGGATTATGGCAAATTACTGAGCGATAAGATTTGCGTTTACTTTGCCATTTTAAATAGCTTTACCTTCGCGATTTATTTTGTTTTCATCGGCATTTCCAGCTATTTATTCATTGATCACTATCAAATGTCACCGCTGGTTTATTCTTATCTGTTTATCGTCATTGCGTTGGGATATTTCGGCGGTAATTCATTGATGATGCTACTTAATCGCCGCCATCACTCGCAGTTGGCGATCATTAATATGGGGATTTACGCCAGCATGGTGGGGCTTTTCGTATTACTAGCCAGTCTCTTGATGACTAATAATAAGATTGGCGCAATCATTGCGATAACTGCGGGAGTGATTATTATGCGCGCGGCTTCAGCACTGATTATAGCTCCGGCGCAAGTGAGAATTTTGGAACATTTTAAGGAACGCGGAGCTTTGGCATTGGGATTATCGACCGCAGCCCAATTTGGCTGTGCCAGCTTGGCGGTTAGCCTGGTTGCCATTTTTCATCAAACAGCGCTACTTAGCTTAGTCGGGGTAACAATTATTTTTTTCATCCCAACCGTATTGATTATGCCAAAATTACGCCGGGAATTAAAGAATCACTAGCCTCTTAATGAATATCAACTCATAAATAATAACCGTCTCCTAGAAAGAAGACGGTTATTATGTTCATCACAATCACCATAGCGACATTTTAGCTTGTTCCACCATTATGACATTATTTCAAAAATCGCATTCGCGGCCATTAACGTTGGTGAAATTACATGTGTGGCACCATTCATCTTGGCAACCTCAACATTTTCTTCATAAAGAACCCGGGCAACAATTTTATAATTGGCAGCAAATTCTTGCTTTAATTTACTAGCATTGACCGCCGCCAAAATATTTTCACTATCAAGATCGGAAGTAGCAATAACCATCTTGCAAAGAGCAATATTTGCCCGTCTTAAGCTTTCCAAGCGGTTTGGAACACTAACAAAAATAAAATTGCCCTCATTGCCGGAATTTAACTCCGGATGCGGATTATTGTCAAGCAAAACAAACGGAGTCGAATTTTTTATAAATTTATTGATTAATAACTCGGTAATCACGCTATAACCACATAAAATAATATGATTTTTCATATAAATTTTTTCTCCCTGAATTCGAGTTACCAGCCGTTGAACCCGCGACAATAACTGATAGATTAATACTGAACCAAACATCGCGAAAGTGCTAAAGCCAAAAACAATCATGGTAATGACAAAGTATTTGCCAATCGTAGTCAGCGGATAAATATTATCATCGCCAACCGTCGAATAAGTTGCAATGGTATAATAAAAAGCGTCGCTCAGCGAATTAATTGCATGAAAATGTACCCGCAGTAGATAACTGCCAAGCGTACCATAGGCAACCACCCAGATAAAGGCGAGCGCGGTTAAAGCTTTAAACGGATTTAATCCGCTTTTCAACCGGTGTAGCCGATGTATCAGCCGCAATAGAATTTTTTTAATCACGTAACAGATCTATCAAAAATGCCGTTTTAATTTTACCATTTGCATAATTGCCACCGAGATTTCCTCGATTGATTTATGACTGGTATTGAGAAACGGAATTCCGCAGTTGTGCATCATCTGTTCTGCTACATGAATTTCGGAAATGCAGGTATTTAATTTGGCATAATGGCTATTAGGCAGGCGGTGAGTCCGAATTTGGTGTAACCGCTCCGGTTCAATAGTTAAGCCAAATAATTTATGATGGTACGGTACCAAAATTTTCGGCAGGTGGTCACCTTTGAGATCGGTTTCAGCAAATGGATAGTTAGCTGCCTTAAGACCATAATTGACCGCCAGATAAATGCTGGTTGGAGTTTTCCCTACCCGCGAAACGCCGACAATAATTATATCCGCTTCATCATAATTTTTTGCACTCACTCCATCGTCATTGTCCAGTGAATATTGGATCGCCTCAATCCGGTGATTATATTTATCCTCATCGCCAATACCATGAATTTTACTGACTTCAAGTGTTGCTTTACAGCCCAGCTCCGTTTCCAATTTACCAATAAACGCTTCAAAAAAATCTAAGGTCACCGCATAATCAACATGCAATAACTTGCGCAACTCCGGATTAATAACACTTGAAACAATAATCGGATGCTGTTTGTCAAGCAAAAAGCGATTGCGAACCTTCATCAACGCTTGGCTAATTTTTGCTGGAGTATCGGCAAATGGAAAATTTTCTTTACGAAATTCAACCTGCGGAAATTTACCCAATAACGCAGTACCAAGTTTTTCAGTGGTAATTCCAGTTTGATCAGAAATGTAAAAAATACTGCGCATCGCTTATTCCTTAAATTTTTTTGCTTATTTCGGTTAAATGCTCTACAATTTTGTACGCTATACTAAGCTGTAACTATTTATGAAGCCTAAATGTGACCTTAATAGCTGCAGATGAAGTAATATTATAAAGGATTTTATCGGATGTTCTCAACTCTATTTCGTTTGATTTCACGGCGCCTTACTTTCGGGTTGGTATTTTTGTTCTGTTTTGGCTGTCTGGGATTTGCGCTATACTCGCAATATTTTCAAGGCGCGGAACCGTGTCCGCTATGCATCGCCCAAAGGATTATTTATTTAATTATCGGAATAATTGCACTCATCGGGCTAATAAATAATTGCAAAGGCTGGGGTAATTTTCTCTATGGAATACCGTTATTGGGATTCTCACTATTTGGCGTAAAGGTAGCCCATCATCACGTTTGGCTGCAAAGCCTCCCGCCAGATCAATGGCCGGCTTCCTGCGGAATGCCGCTTAGCGTTCTTTATACCAAAGTTCCGCTTAGCGGTTTTTTGCATACCGTTCTTAGCGGTACTGCCGAATGTGCTGCGGTAAATTGGAAAGTTTTTGGCTTTTCCGGACCATTAGTTAGCATGTATGGTTATGTATTATGTGCGATTGGTGCGCTTTATATCCTGATTTATCAACGACAAAAATAATTTTCTCACGATGAAATACTATCCAGCTGCCTTATTGCGTAAAGTAAAGCACCACCTTAAAAAAGGTGGTGTTATTGCTTACCCAACCGAGTCATGTTACGGCTTTGGTTGTGACCCGCTTAATTATAAAGCCATCGCTAAAATCATCAAAATTAAAGGGCGCTCCAAAACTAAAGGATTAATTGTAATTGCCGGCAAAATTCCGGAACTCAATGCTCTTATTCAACCATTATCCACTAGCGAATTAGCCGAAATTAGTGCCTTCTGGCCGGGGTTTTACAGCCTAATTCTTCCAACTAATGGCAAAATTCCAACCAATCTCACTGGTAAACATCACAAAATAGCTTGTCGGGTAACTAAGCACCCATTGGTAAATCAGTTATGTAATTATTTAGATAGCGCACTGGTATCAACTTCTGCCAACAAATCCGGACAACAATCAATTAAAACTACTCGCGAATGCCGACGCAGGTTTAGCAAGCACGTAATGGTACTGCCCGGTTTGACTCAATTTGCTAAAAGACCATCAACCATCATTGACTGGCAAACCCGCAAAATCCTCCGCTAGATATTTATTCTCACTAAATTTACAAATATTCCATATTAACACTTTGACTTTTTAGAGCTAATTCATTAGACTTATTGTAGAACTAAAAATCAATCAACAAAACCGGTAATCATTATCAGCCGCAAGCTTGCTCAACGATTTAAGCACATTCTCTCAGCATTAAAATTACGTCTACATTGAAATAGTTCTTGACAAATCATAATTATCTGCCATAAAATATCGGTAGTAACTTTTATACTACCATTTAAAGAAAGAACAATTATGACAACTACAACTAAACCATTAGTAATTATCACCGGTGCCAGTTCAGGAATCGGTAAAGCAACAGCCCAACGATTTTCACAAGCTGGACATGCGTTATTGTTATTGGCTCGTCGGGTTGAAAAACTGGAAGAACTTAACTTGCCTAACACACTGTGCCGTAAAGTTGATGTAACCGATTTAGCCGCCTTTCAAGCCGCAGTTGATGAAGCTGAAACAAAATTTGGTCCTGCTGATTTAATTGTCAATAATGCCGGAGTTATGCTATTGGGTAATGCCATCACCCAAAATCCAGTTGAATGGCAGCAAATGTTAAATATCAATGTAATGGGTGTGCTTAACGGTGTTAAAACGGTATTGGGTAAGATGGTTGCCCGTAATCATGGAACCATTGTAAATATTTCATCAATTGCCGGGCGTAAGACTTTCCCTGATCATGCCGCTTATTGTGCTACTAAATTTGCCGTTCATGCCCTGACTGAAAATATCCGTGGCGAAGTTGCCGGTTCAAATGTACGGATGACGGTTATTGCACCGGGCGTAGTTGAAACCGAATTATTGTCGCATACCACCGATGCCGCGATTGTTGATGGCTATAAAGCCTGGAAAGCCAATACCATTGAACAAGGATTGAACCCCGATGATATTGCCCGTTCAATTGAATTTGCTTATAGTCAGCCGCAAAATGTGTGTATCCGCGAAATAGTTATTGCCGATACCAAACAGGACGCATAACCACCATGAGCAGCCTGATTAGCAGTCTGGAAAGCCTCGGTTTAAATAAATCTGAGGCTTTGGTTTACATTGACATTCTCAAAAACCCTGATACTAATGGCTCACAGATTACCCGGCGGATTGACTTACCCAAGCCCTCGGTGTATCTGGCAGTAGATAAGCTTTATCAGCGTGGACTAATTAATCTGATTCCGGGGAAAAGCAAGCAGTATCGGGCACAGAATCCGACCATCGCGTTGGAAAAGCTCAGGAGTGAATTTAACAGCCAGTTGGATAATGCTCTGCATGAAATTGGGCAACTACAAATTGCCGCGCCAACCAGTGAATTTGTGCATATCACCGGTTACAGCAACTTTACGGCACAATTGACCGAAATGCTAGCCCGGGCTGAAAAAGAACTGTATATTCACACCAATGTTGATTTGAATTTATTTGCCGATGTTCTGAACAATTTAATCCAACGGAATATTCGGGTAATGGTTTATTCTTTCGGTGAAAAATTTTCGTATAACTTTAAGCTCGAAGAGTATTACGACCCCAATAAACCACTCTGTGACGCGTTTAGCTTTATGGTGGTTGCCGATTATCGTGAATGTATCATGAGTTGCGGCAAGCCGGATAATGACTATCTCGGGATTTATACCCGCCAGCAATTACAGGTGCAGTTAATTGCTGAAAATATCCACAATGCAATTTATTGGCTGAAGCTCTATCAACAACAGCCGGATTTTGACTATCCGTGTCGGCTGGAAACTATTGCCGAAACAGATATTTATCCGAGTGGATATTCAATATAAAAATACCGCCTGAATGGCGGTAGTTTTTACTTTTGGAAAAGCGTATTACTGAGATTTAGCGTGATTCATTAATCATTAATATTACTCAATAATATGTACTAACTCGGCTAAAGGCTTACGGGTTTTTGGACGTGCCGGTGCTGCCGCACGATGACCAAGAGCACAAAATACTGCCGGTTGATAAAGCTTACTATCACAAACCTGATAGTGTTCCAATATCTGCGTAACTTCGGCTTTCAAGAATCCCTCAATCGGACAGGAATCAATTCCAATTTCGGCAGCAGTACTCATCAAATTACCCAGTGCAATATATGCCTGCCTAGCTGCCCATTCGTCAAGGTAACGCGGATCATGTGCCATCCCAATTTCATTAAGTTGATGATTATTAATCAGATTGCGGCGCATTTCCAGTAAATCTGCCGGAGTTTGTTGAACCTCAACTACAATATGATCAAAATAATTATCCTGAATAGTTATATCTTTTTTAGTCACAAACAACACTATCTCACTAGCAGTCAGCAGTGATTTCTGTGCCCCCCACATCTGTGGATGCAACGCTGCCAATAATTCCTTATTCCGCAGCACAAAAACCTCGTATGGCTGCAAACCAAATGACGACGGTGACAGACGAATTATTTCTAATAAAAATTCAAAATCTTCCGGCTTAATCGTGCGTGAACCATCAAACTCCTTGCAAGCATGCCGCCAATTATACGCGGCTAAAATAGCTGGTTTATTCATAGTACTTCCAAAATTTGTTATAAATTAGGCTTCTTCACCATAAGGACGTGCTTCAGTTGCCAAATCGCTATGATAGACGGAGCTGATTTTTTCATACATATATTTCGAAATCGCCTCGCGATTCGGAAAATCAGTAGCTTGCACCGGTTCCAAAATATCCAGTTTGATAATAAAACCTTTTAAACGCAAGGTATTCCATACCGTTTCCATCCATTTTTTCTTTGAAAAAGTCACGTCTTTACACGGACTGCCATCCAGGTTGCGATAGCGAATAATTACCGGAACTATCCGGCTTTTGGCAATCATTGCCGATTCAAAAATTGAGGCATGAAACGGTAACACGGTTTCGCCATCGCTGGTGGTTCCTTCAGCAAATAAGCCCATTCCCCAACCATCCATTAATACCGCGGCAATTTTTTTATTGGCTAATACCAGCTCACGTTTATTTTTACGGTCAATAAATACCGTTCCACCGGATTTTATTAAGTTGCTTAACAGCTTCCATTTAAGCATTTCAGCCTTACCAACATAATTGGTACAATATTTACTCGACATTACCAAGGTATCCAGCCATGAAACATGGTTCTGCACAAACATCGTATTCGGTTGAATATAATCATCCCCAATCGAGCCGGTTACTTCAAATCTACCCCCAGCACCCCACAACATTGCCCGCGCCCATGGACGATGGAAATATTTACGCCACCACTTAAACGGAATTATCGGATAAGCAAGATAAGATCCGGCAATAATGTAAATCATTAATAAAACCAAGAGGACAAAGCGGCACCAAGAAATAATTGTACGCATGACAGTTCCAAAAATAAATTATAGTCGCTATTGTACCCTAGTTCAGGATCTAACAGCCAACGTATTCACACAATTGAAAGCTTTAAAATTGATAATTAATCAGTTATTTCATAAATTTCCAGTGGTAGCCCATCTGGATCTTTAAAAAAGGTAAACCGACAAGCCGTAAATTCATCAATCCGAATATCTTCGACCTCAATATTAAAAGAGTTCAAACGCTTAATCACCACCTCCAGATTGTCAACCTGAAATGCCAGATGGCGTAAACCACAAGCTTCCGGAGTTGATGGGCGTGGCGGCGTAAAAGGAAAAGAAAACAATTCAATTGCACTAAAATCATTAATTTTGAGATCCAGTTTATATGACTGCCGTTCCTCCCGATAAACCTCGCGGATAATTTCAAAACCAAGTATTTGATTATAAAAATATTTGGAACACTGATAGTCGCTACTAATTATCGCAATATGATGAATTTGATTGCTGAATAAATTACTCATAAATTTTCTCTCGATTTCCATTAAAGTCGATGACGATTATTATTACCAACGTTAATTACTTAAATAATTGCTGGTAATTAAACAATAATGCTTCCAACTGCAATTTTTGATTTAATGGATGTTCGCTCCATTCGCGTAAAAATACCACTTCTTGGTTAAACTGAAACAATTCTTCCAAATTTAGACGCGGCAGTAGCGGTTGAACTTGTTCTTGATAGTCACAAAAATAATTCGCCGTCGCCGACTGCTGCACGGCAAGCAAATCCCCCAACCATTTAAGGATAAAATCCAGCAGCTGCGCCATTCCGACTTTCTTGGGATCAAGATTTTTACTCACGGCAAAGATGTTGTCAATCGATGGACGCAGCAGACAATTTAGCAGACATTTTAGCTGCTCCGAACTAAACGGCGCAACAAAAAACGGCTCGCCATCATAATAATTAAGCCAAAAATCCTTATTTTCAAGTTCACCAACCACCATAGCGGCATCAGCAATTGCTGGCGTAGTTAAATGGAAATCCAGACAGCGGCTGCGAATGGTTGGTAATATACGGTTTTTATTGCTGGCATAAAGAATAAAGCGGCAGTTTGCCGGCGGCTCCTCAAGAATTTTCAATAAAGCATTAGCGCTATTCAAATTTAATTGATTGGCATCCGGCAAATAAATTACTTTAAGATTAGCGACATGGGCAGATGTCGCGGCAAATTCGATGGCTTGTCGCACTTGTTCAACCTTGATTGGCGCAGTTTTTTTCTCATCGCTCTCACCACTCAAAACATAATAATCCGGATGGTTATTTAATTCAAACAAGGTACAGGAACTACATCTGCCACAGGCTTGGTTAGCTTGCGGTTGAAGACAGAGCATAAATTTAATCAGCTCTTGAATCAATTCACCATAACCCGAATGCTTGGCACCATCAAGTAATAATGCACTCAAGCGCCCTTGTTGAAAGCTTGCTGCCAAATGTTGGTAATCGTGGTGCTGCCAGTTATAAATCATAATTAGTCACTAGCCACGCGCGCTTGATATTTCGCCAATAATTGATCCAGATAAAACTGCAGCGTTTCGCGGGTAATGCTCATTGCTTGATTGGTTATAATCCGTTTAATCCGCTGTGGTTGTTCGTGCTCCAATTGGTAGTATGCGTTTTGTACCCGCGCAAAAAACTCCAGCCCCTCCTGCTCAATCCGGTCTTTCTCACCGCGGTTTAAGCGTTCCATTGCCAGCTCCAACGGCGCATCAAATAAAAACGTCATATCAGTAATCAGCATCGGTTCCAGCATTGCATAAATTTGCTTAACTTTAGTAATACCTAATTGGCGACCGCCACCCTGATAGGCAATTGAAGCATCAACGAAACGATCTGCCAGCACCCAGCGTCCGGCATCCAGATTCGGAACAATAACTTGGCGGATTATCTCCTGTCGCGAGGCAAAATACAGTAACAATTCGGTATTATGGTGCATGTGCTCACTATTTAGCAGCAGCTCGCGAATTTTTTCACCAATTACCGTACCACCCGGCTCGCGGGTAATCACCACCTCAATACCGTGGGCTTGCAGATAATCCCGGATAAATTCAACATGGGTTGATTTGCCGGCACCATCAATTCCCTCAACCGATAAAAACATTCCTCTTTTATCCATATTATTTCTTCTTCAAATATTTATTAATTGCCTGATTATGTTCCTGATAGGTTGCTGAAAATGTGCTTTTACCATTGCCAATCGCAATGAAATATAGCAACGTCTTATCATTCGTCGGACGCGCCGCAGCATCAATCGCCGCCTGCGATGGAGTACAAATCGGTGTTGGCGGTAAACCATTATGCAGGTAGGTGTTATACGGTGTATCGATCGCAAAATCCGCACGGACAATGGTGGCTTTATTATTTAGACCATAAAAGACTGCCGGATCATCCTGCAACCGCATATTGGTACGTAGGCGATTATTAAATACGGTCGAAATCAAGACCATGTCTGACTCATTACTGGTTTCTTTTTGAATCAGACTCGCCATTGTCAACAATTGATATGGAGTTTGATACGTAGTGTTGTCATTTTTATTCTGCCAGGCATTAGTCAATTTATTTTGCATTAGATTGTAAGCATTATGCAAAACCTCAAGATCACTTTGACCGGGCGCTACAAAATAGGTTGATGGATAAAGGAGTCCCTCCATCCGTGGCGAATTAATTTTTAAAGCTGCCAAAATTTGCGACTCACTCATGGACGTAGTTAGATGGGTTAATTCCGACTCACTATCCAGACTTGCAC
>CAZATM010000050.1:0-19295 GCA_964488065.1 uncultured Neisseria sp. | reverse complement strand
AGCTCACTTTGGAATAGACATCAGTGAAGATACTGTAAAACGAATTTTGAGAGGCAGCGGCAAGATATGGAAAAGAGTTCGCACCTCATTGCGATCAAAGCAAGATGCAGTAAAGTTTCAAGAAGCCAAACGTTCCATTTATTCATTGCAGCAACAACATGAAGCTGGTACGATAACGCTAACCTATTTTGATGCCTCGGGGTTTTCGTTAAAACCAGTAATTCCTTATGCCTGGCAGAATATTAACGATAATATTCAACTTAATTCAGGTCACAGTGCTCGCTATAATGTATTGGGGTTTATGGATTTAGAATCAAATTTAACCCCATATGTTTTTAATGGCAAAACTGATACTGATTCGGTAATTGCTTGTTTTGATGATTTTAGCTCAACATTATCTAATCTGACATGGGTAGTTTTAGATAATGCATCGGTTCACACCTCCGCAAAATTTAAAGCAAACATTGCTAAATGGAAAAGCCGGGGCTTAAACTTGTTTTATTTGCCTCCATATTCTCCAGAGCTAAATTTGATTGAAATATTATGGCGATTTATAAAATATAAATGGCTTTCGCTTACAGCTTATTTGAGTCAAGATGATCTATATCGAGAGCTTATGTTTGTATTAGAAAATGTTGGCTCAAAATACAAGATAACTTTTGCATAGGTACTTATGTAATTGTCATGCCGCACCTGATCAATGTGTCAGTGTGATGCAGGGTTTAGCCCGGCAGCCACGAAAATGGTAGCAACCCCAGTCAGCTGCGGAAAAATCCACGACTGACCGGATAATGGCTACTGTTGCACACAATATAAGACACCGGTTTGGTCACACTGGGTTGATCCGTTGTAATACCAGACTGCAGAATTCTTACTGCCTGCTTGTCCGGTAACTGCGGTTTGTCCGAGGTCAGTATTAGTCCAATTTTCGCAGTAAGTATTGCCTAGTCCTGAAATTGGATCAAGTGGTATATAGTTGTATGCCCAGCTGACCGTTGCAAAGGTTTGAACATCACCCGCACCTGTCCATGGGGTGTTACCGGCATTACCCGGGCTCACTGAAGATTCAAGTGTGTTTGGTGGAAGACCATTAAGAAGTGCTGTGAATGACAAATCGCCAACCATATTGTAATAACTAGTGCCTGCTTTAAGCGGCCAATCACTGCTGGTTCCATTGCCATCGTTATAGCGAGTTTAAGTTACCAACAACGCCTTGTATGCACCAGAGTTTGGTCGGGCGCTATCGCTATTACAAATCGCGTCGGCAGCCGCAGCGGCAGATTTACCGGAAGTCCCAACAATATTTCCACTGGTCGTAGTATTAGTCACAAAAATGCGTTTAGCCAGAAATATATTGTAATTTTGTGAAAAACCACAAATTCCACCGCTACATGCGGCATTATTTGCTGGAGTTGTCCAATTAGCTATACCTTCAACACCTGTAGTCGAACCAATTGTGGCTGCAGGATTATACATACATTGCCCGATTATTGAACCATTATTGGTATTGTATGTATATTGCAGTGAGTGCATGTTTCCAGTTGACATATCTTCATATAACCCGGAGCAATACGATTTTCCAGTTGTACTGTTGGTGTAGTTATAGCAAAGTGAGTTATTAGATGCATTGGTACTCGTGTAAGTTCCTTCTGGTGGGATAACCGGATTTTCTGCCCCCCCACCATTCAGTGTGTTGGTATAAATTAAGTTGCCAGTACAATTAATGCCGCTATAAAATTTAATATCAATTGAGTTAATCGTTATACCACCGGGGGTAATGAAAGACTGTTGATTAGTTCCACCAGTCAAAAGATGATTACTATTTGCAGGTGTATATGTCAAAGAATTGATATATTGTTGTAATGGGCTAATTTGCGGTTGCACTGAAGGAGTCAGATTTCCATTGCTACAAGCGACCAAACTTATGCTAACTAGCGTTGTTGCCACTAATTTTTTTAAGTATTGATTGTTTAAGTATTGATTGTTTAAGTTTAAAGCTAACTTATAGTAGTTATTTTTTATTAAGCATCAATTATAACTATTAACCTAAATTAGAATAGTCTATTAGTATAGGTTTCATTATTTAATTAAATGATTAATTAATTAAATATTTTTTATAAAAATTTGCTGATTTGTATTAAAATATGCGCTGTTTCAGATGGTTAGTTTGTGCTGTTGAAAATAGTACGGTTAAATATAAAGTAAACTACAATAATCAGGGAGTAAATTAAGGCGTAGGATAAAGTAACAAATATTGGATAAAAAATAAGAAAAATAAGGATAAGCAATGCGTGAGAATAGAGAAAAATCGACCACAATTGACCAGCTTTTAGAATGTGGTCTGGAATTATTTGGTAAATATGGTTATAACTCGGTAACTACCAAGCAAATCAGTGAGTACAGCGGTTTAAATAGTGCGCTGGTGTCATATTATTTTGGCGGGAAAAAGAAATATTACATTGAGGTGGTAAGGCATGTCACCGATAAAATAATCCATTGGTTTGATGATATTAAAATTGGTGCACTAGAAGAAAAAAGTGTTGCCGAATTGGAAGACTTAATTAAGGTTGTGATTGAGCGTTTTTTTGGATGGTTTACCTCAACACATGGTGCCAGTGGAACCAATATTTTCTTTCAGGAGCTCATTACCATGCCGTGTCCGGAAGTTAAGCCATATTTTGATCAATCAGTTCAGTTTATTACACCATATTTTATTGATTTGTTTGCAATGTACTATCGCAAAACGGAGCGAAGTCACGTTAACCCAGTATTTGTCTGGATATTGTTAATTAGTATTACCCAGAATGTGTCGCTTGATAGTAGTGCCCCCGAGGTTGCACAGCTGGCTTTTGCGAATGCAGAAATCCCCAAAAATATGCTCAATTTGATTCTAAATATGCCATAACCGCACAACGCTTTCATGTGCGCTTTTATATTTTAAATCCCCAGTCAACGCTGGGGATTATTTACAAGAGTCAAACAACTAATCAATGAGCTCGAAAACCCATTTTGCCGCTTTCCACATCGTACAAAATATCATAAGTGATAAATGGAATGTTACCGGTATTAACAATTAGCGGGAATGAATCACTAACTTTTACTGCCGAGTTGATGTAGTAATTATCTCCCGTAACAAATGACCAGTCAAAGCGCTTGCTACCATTGAGAGCTTGCTTCTGGTTAATAGTTTTCCCAGCCGGGAAAACACCTGACTCGGCAGGATCAACATTGTAAATCGTGTAAGCTGCCGTTCCGGTATCATATAAAACCAGACCACTCTCGGTTATTAGACGCGTATCATCCTTAGAGCGATATTCAACCGTCGCGGGTAAATTCACGTCCCACAGTTTGTAGGGTGCTGGATTGCTTGCTGGCTGTGTAATTGCCGTCAAATCAACATGCTCAAATCCTGTCTTATTGCTGCTATTTAAGCCGATGGTTAAGCCCGGATAATCGGAATTACCATTCAGGTAAAAACCATTTGCCAGTTTTCCCGGTAATTGCGAGAGTGGATTCCATACGCCATGGGTGCTGCCGCCGATGTAGAGACTAATTCCAGCCAAACCCGCCCGTCCGCTGGCACTAAAGGCATTTTTAGGACAGTTGGGTTTCTGCGGTAAACAGCTAACATTGGTAATTACCATAAATTTGATGGTTTCAGTTACGCCGCCAATGGTAATCGGTGCACTAGCTACCACTCCGCTAAGACTGACACCATCTTGGTAACTATAGCTTTCGCTTTCGTTAGAGATGATTATTCCACTTTTATCAGGAATCGCGCTTTCCAACACCCGTAAGCCTACCGAACCAGTATCAACTCCGGCATAAATTGGATTTTTGCCAACCAATAGCGGCATGTGCAACCCCATTGATTCACCTTGCAATTTATAAACCAGCGGAATGGTGGTAGTATCTGGATTAGCAATCCGTTTTAAACCAACTTGACCATTGGTTTGATTATATAGCACTTGGTAATAATTGAAGAGATTGTTACCAGCATTAACCACATAGCCATTGTAATTGGTATCATAGCCCGCGGCTGGAATCGTCAGGGGTAGTTCCATGGGACCTGAACTGGTTGTCGCTATGGCACTAACTGGATTTTTAACATTGCTTTCAGCACTAACGATTAGCCAATCTGGTAACGGATGCAATTGAAAACTGGTAGAGGCTCCGCTATCAAACAATGTATCAATTGTTGATTCGGTTTGTGCGCCGTTGTGAGTGGCAATATATTTAATCGGCAGGTGCATATCATTCCAACAACTATTGGTTGAAATTGATTGCACGCTATAAGTATTGCAGGCACTTTCCGGTGCTTGGATAAAACCAAAGCTCTCCATTTGAGCCGGGCTAAAATTACCAAAAACCAGTTTACTTTGTGGCATATCCATCATAAACATCTGATTGTACGGATAAGGCAAGAATAAGCGCACTGAAACATTGCCATCCATGCGCATCCCCATTATCGCATGGTTGTGAGTTGGGCTATTGCTGATAACTCCATCCGCAACCACCAACACCGGAACTTGAGCGGTAGCGGTGCTAATTATAGTCGCCCCACTCTCAGAGAGAAAATTAACCGAAGTATAACCTACCAAGCCGCTGCGTTTAACTTGTCCATGATCGTAAAGCAAAGTCATACTTTCACCGGTATAGCGGATATTGTTTCCAGCATAGCTTGATTCGATAAGGTATAAATCCGAACCTGTATCTATTTCAGTCAAGGTTTTAATTCCGTTTCCGGCACTGGTATAAACCGCAAATTTACTGGAGTCACCATCAGGATAGGTGGTGGCAGGAATTGTAACGGTAGCATAAACCGGTGAATTTCCAGTTGAGCCACCACTGCTGCATGCAATAAGCAATGTTAGCGTAGCGATGGCTGTTGCTAAATATGATAAATTTGATTTTTTCATATGAATTTCTCCTTGTCGACTAAGACAGTGCTTTTATTCGGCTAGCTGAGCATAAAACTGTTTGGCTTGTTCCAACTCGGTTTCATTAAATACGCAAATTCCATTTTCCTGCAGTAACGCGGCGGCTACCCCTGTACCAGCAATGGCAGTGCCGCTGAAAGTTCCATCATAAATTTGGTGATTGCCGCAAGAGGGACTGTTTTTTTTGAGAATTGCCATTTTGATTGAGTGTCGCTGTGCCAATTCTAAGGCAAAATTTGCTCCGGAAATGAAATTATCGGTGTGATCAAATCCTGATTTGGAGACTACCCGTGCTTGTTGCTGTAGCACCTGTATTCCGCCACCGGCAATAATTTCACAGGGCTCGCGGGGCACACCCAGCCCACCCGCGACTTCCGGACAAACCGCAATTAAGCACTCTTCTTGCTGCCATTGCTCAATGATCGAGTGATTAATGAATTTATTTCTTCCATCAAAGCGGACATTTCCGCCGATCAGGCAGCTACTGATTAAAATTTTTTTAGACATAGTTTATTATCTCATTATTTGAATTGAAGTGTTATTTTTAGTGGTTACTTATATTTAGTAACACTTTGAAATAGTCGATACTTAACAGGGGTTTATTGTAACAGAAATTTTGATTGTTGAATAACGAATGTCAAACAACTTTTGTCGGCTATTATTTTTTGGATTCTTAAAATCATGAATAAATCGCTTGATATATGTTGATAGCCATTGATATTTAAACTCCAACCGCACATTCTTAGAGAATGATAACAAAATATTACCATTTGGCGGATTATGATAAAATTGAGGCATATTTTTGTAAAAGGTTATTTATGGCAAAAGCAGCGCCCAAATCTTCACATTGGTTGATCAAAACCGGCTTGGTAGTCTTTCTGGTAATAGTGGTATTTTGGGGTTATGTAGTTTTTGCGCCCCATCAAATTCCCAATCAACGCTATTCTTTAGTCATTGGGCGGCATCAGTCTTTGCATAAAGTAGCTAATCAATTGGAAAGCGCCGGAGTTATTTCTTCGCCGCGATTGTTGGTCTTACTGGCTCGGCTGCAAGGTAAAGACAAAAAAGTTATTGCCGGGATGTATATCCTTAATCATCCAATGTCATTATGGGACATCATTGAGCGGATCACTAACGGACATCCTGATGAAATCAGTGTTACTATTCTTGAGGGATGGAATTTTCGCCAGATTCGTGCAAGTTTGGATAGTGAGTCGGAATTAACCCATCTAACCACTACCATGAGCGAATCGCAAATTTTGGCAGCTTTAAAAATTAATTCGCCTCGGATGGAGGGGGTACTTTATCCGTCAACTTATTTTGTTGCGCCCGGTCAAAGTGATCTTGAAGTTCTGCATAACGCGTATAATCTAATGCAAAATAAATTAACTAGTGCCTGGCAGAGTAAAAATACTAATACGATGTACCAAACTCCATATCAATTGTTGACAATGGCGAGTCTGATTCAAAAAGAAACCAGCAATGAGTCGGATATGGTCTTGATTTCAACCGTATTTAATAATCGCTTACGTACCAATATGCGGTTACAGGACGATCCGGCAGTCTTTTATGGTCTAAATAACAAAGCCACAATTGTCCGTGCGGATTTTGCGATTGATACACCATATAACACCTACTTACATAATGGTTTACCGCCAACACCGATTTGTACTCCATCGCAGGCGGCGATTGATGCCGCTGCGCATCCGACCGATGATAAGACGTTGCTGTATTTTATAGCCATTGGCAATGGCAAAAGCACATTTTCGGCAACCTATCAGGAACACAATCAGGCGATTAATAAATATTTGAAGAAGAAATAATATGGATAAGAGAGGAATGTTTTTATCGGTTGAGGGAATTGATGGTGCCGGCAAATCAACCCATGTTGAATTTATCCGGGATTATCTGCAATCCCACGGTATTGAGGTAGTGATTACCCGCGAGCCGGGTGGCACGGTTATTGGTGAAAAAATCCGCGAGTTGCTGTTAAATAGTGAGCACATGCACCATAATACCGAACTATTACTGTATTTTGCCTCGCGGCAGGAAATAATTCGCCAAGTTATTGTTCCCAATCTGGATGCTGGACGGTGGGTGTTGGCCGATCGCTTTGTTGATGCGTCGATTGCCTATCAGGGCGGAGGTCGCCAATTGGGGATTGCTAAAGTTAAACAAATCTATGCGATGCTGGAACCGATGTTGATTACCGATATGACATTTTTGTTTGATGCGCCGTTGGAACTGGCAATGGAGCGCTTAAACCGCGGTGAGAAAGATCGGATCGAGCAGGAAGGGCTGGAGTTTTTTGCGCGGGTGCAAAACGCTTACTATCAATTGGAGCACGAACAACCACAGCGGATTAAACGGATTATAACCAATCAAGCAATGAGCATTACCCGCGAAACGCTGCAGTTTTATCTGGATCAATTATTGGCGAAATATCACGCGCGTGTGGCTAGTGACTAATTATGATTTATAACTGGCAGCGCAATGATTACCAACATTTGGCAGCAAGCTTTCAACAAGGACGCTTGAGTGCCTTATTACTGGATGGCGCCAAGCATTCGGGTTATGGCGAATTGATTCAAGAGCTGATTAAATTTATGCTTTGCCTTGAACCCCAAGCTAACCAAGCTTGCGGTAAATGCAGCTCGTGTACCTTGTTTGAATTAAATAACCATCCGGATTATTATGTTTTGACTGGTGAGAGCGATGAGAAAAAAACTGCGCCAATCAAGGTTGAACAAGTGCGTCAAGCAATTGAATTTGCTGCAACATCCGCTCATGCGGCTAACCTTAAAGTAATTTATTTACCAGATGCCAATCAGTTGAATCTTAATAGCGCGAATGCATTATTAAAAATCCTTGAGGAGCCGCCGCCGCAGTGCCGTTTTATCCTTTATGCCAGCAATAAAAACCGCATATTACCAACTATTCGCAGCCGCTGTCTGGATTTTCATTTAACTACGCCAGCAATTGCTGATGCCACTATGGTAGTCGGTGAGCTTGAAAATAAAGATTTCTGGCTTAATTACTATGATGGCGAGCCATTTTTTGTGGTGCCGTTTATTGCGGAACAGTTTAGTTGTCTGCTAAATTGTCTGTTGCGCCCATCAATTGATAATATTTTTGCCGTAAGTAAAAGTCTTGACCCCAAGAAGGTCGGAATGGCGCAGCTGCTGGATTTCATTCTTAAGTGGTTGGCTGACTTGCTGGCATTGCAGCAGTTGGCTCAAGCGAATTATTTTAGTGCTCACCAAGAGCAAATCAAAGCATTGCTACCGCGCCTAAATTTGGATGAATTATTTCAGTTTAATCAGGAATTGGTGTTTTTGCGGGAATGGAGCGAACATCCATTAAATCAAAAATTGCAGTTGGAAGCATTATTATTTAAATACCAGCAATTGTTTAAGTGACCGATGTTACGCACAATCTCAGTAACTTAGTAATTTTATCCTGAGCAACCGCACTTTGTAATAGCAAGTAAGCGGCATAACCGTCATCGACTTGCGTGAGAATAAAGAGAAAATTTATGACTAATTTATTCAGCAATCAAATCCATCATGTCGCGATAATTAGCAGCGACTATCAGCGTTCTAAATATTTTTATAACCATATACTTGGTTTTGAGATTATCCGCGAAGTTTATCGGGAAGAGCGGCAGTCGTATAAACTAGATCTCAAAATTAACGACTTTAGTGCGATTGAATTGTTTTCTTTTCCACTTACTCCGCCACGCCCGTCGACTCCCGAAGCCTGTGGCTTACGTCATCTGGCGTTTCGGGTCGACAATCTGGAAGTTGTGATTAAGCGTTTGAATTTCTTTGATATTGAAGTTGAAGATATCAGGATTGATGAATTTACCGCTTGTCGGTTTACCTTTTTCAAAGACCCGGATGGCTTGCCACTGGAAATTTATGAAATAACGAATAAGTTATTAATTTAAAAACTCTCAATTGTGTGAATAGGTTGGCTGTTATATCCTGAACTAGGGTACAATAGCGACTATAATTTATTTTTGGAACTGTCATGCGTACAATTATTTCTTGGTGCCGCTTTGTCCTTTTGGTTTTATTGATGATTTACATTATTGCCGGATCTTATCTTGCCTATCCAATAATTCCATTTAAGTGGTGGCGTAAATATTTCCATCGTCCATGGTCGCGCGCAATGTTGTGGGGTGCCGGTGGCAGATTTGAGGTAACTGGCTCGATTGGCGATGATTATATTCAACCCAATACCATGTTTGTACAAAACCATGTTTCATGGTTAGATACCTTAGTGATGTCGAGTAAATATTGTACCAACTATGTCGGTAAGGCTGAAATGCTCAAATGGAAGTTATTGAGCAATTTAATAAAATCTGGCGGTACAGTGTTTATTGACCGTAAAAATAAACGTGAATTGGTCATGGCTAATAAAAGGATTGCGGCGGTGTTGATGGATGGTTGGGGCATGGGTTTATTTGCTGAGGGAACCACCAGCGATGGTGAAACCGTATTGCCATTTCATGCTTCAATTTTTGAATCGGCAATGATTGCCAAAAGTCGGATTGTGCCGGTGATTATTCGTTATCGTAACCTCGATGGCAGCCCGTGTAAAGACGTAACCTTTTCCAAGAAAAAATGGATGGAAACGGTCTGGAGTACTTTGCGTTTAAAAGGTTTTATTATCAAGCTGGATATTTTGGATCCGGTACAAGCTACTGATTTTCCGAATCGTGAGGCGATTTCCAAATATATGTATGAAAAAATCAGCGCAGTCTATCATAGCGATTTGCCAACTGAAGCACGCCCTTATGGTGAAGAAGCCTAATTTATAACAAATTTTGGATGTATTATGACTAAACCAGCTATTTTAGCCGCGTATAATTGGCGGCATGCCTGTAAGGAATTTGATAGTTCACGCACGATTAAGCCGGAAGACTTTGAATTTTTATTGGAAATAATTCGTCTGTCACCGTCGTCATTTGGTTTACAGCCATACGAAGTTTTTGTACTACGGAATAAGGAATTATTATCGGCGTTACATCCACAGATGTGGGGCGCACAAAAATCACTGCTGACTGCTAGTGAGATAGTCTTATTTACGACTAAAAAAGATATAACTATTCAGGATAATTATTTTGATCATATTGTAGTTGAGGTTCAACAAACACCGGCAGATTTACTGGAAATGCGCCGTAATCTGATTAATAATCATCAGCGTAATGAAATTGGTATGGCACGTGATCCGCGTTATCTTGACGAATGGGCGGCGAGACAGGCATATATTGCACTGGGTAATTTGATGAGTGCTGCTGCCGGAATTGGAATTGATTCCTGTCCGATTGAAGGATTTTTGCAAGCCGAAGTTATGCAGGTACTGGAACAACATCAGGTTTTTGATAGTAAGCTTTATCAAGCGGCGGTATTTTGCGCTCTTGGTTATCGTATGGCAGCGCCGGCACGTCCAAAAACTCGTAAACCTTTAGCCGAGTTAGTGCATTTTGTTGAGTAACTGGTAGTATACACATATCGCTATTTTAGAGCCCATCATAAATAACATCTCTGAGTAATATTAGTGATTAATGAATTACGAGGAGCTTCAGTACAGGGTTTCCTAAAATAAAAATACCGCCATTCCGGCGGTATTTTTATATCGAGTAGCCACTTGGGTAAATGTCGGTTTCGGCAATAGTTTCCAAGCGACAGGGATAGTCAAAATCCGGATGCTGTTGATAGAGTTTTAGCCAATAGATTGCATTGTGGATGTTTTCGGCAATTAACTGCACCTGCAATTGTTGGCGGGTATAAATTCCCAGATATTCATTATCCGGTTTACCGCAGCTCATAATACATTCGCGATAATCGGCAACCACCATAAAGCTAAACGCATCACAGAGTGGTTTATTGGGGTCATAATATTCTTCAAGTTTGAAATTGTATGCGAATTTGTCTCCAAAAGAATAGACAATCACCCGAATATCGCGTTGAATCAAATTATTTAGAATATCGGCAAATAAATTCAAATCAACATTGGTATGAATATACAGCTCTTTCTCGGCGCGAGTCAGCATTTCGGCTAATTGTGCCGTGAAATTACTATAACCGGTGATATGCACAAATTCACTGATTGGGGCTGCAATTTGTAGTTGCCCAATCTCATGCAACGCATTATCCAGCTGGCTATTAAATTCACTCCTGAGCTTTTCTAAGGCAATTGTCGGATCCTGTGCCCGATACTGCTTGCTTTTGCCCGGAATCAGATTGATCAATCCACGCTGATAAAGCTTATCTACCGCCAGATATACTGACGGCTTGGGTAAATCAATTCGCCGGGTAATCTGTGAACCATTGGTATCGGGGTTTTTGAGGATGTCAATGTAAACCAAAGCCTCAGACTTATTTAAACCGAGGCTTTCCAGACTGCTAATCAAGCTGTTCATGGCTGTTACGCGTCTTGTTTGGTATCGGCAATGACTATTTCACGGATACACACATTTTGCGGCTGACTGTAAGCAAATTCGATTGAACGGGCAATGTCATCGGGATTCAATCCTTGTTCAATGGTATTGGCTTTCCATGCTTTGTAACCATCAACAATAGCGGCATCGGTCGTATGCGATAATAATTCAGTTTCAACCACGCCTGGTGCAATAACCGTCATCCGTACATTTGAACCGGCAACTTCGCCACGGATATTTTCAGTCAGGGCGTGAACGGCAAATTTAGTGGCACAATAAGCGGCATGATCAGGGAACGTCTTACGTCCGGCAATTGATGAAATATTTACAATGGTTCCATGATTACGGGTAACCATTTTACCTAATACGGTTTTAACCCCATTAAGTACACCCATCACATTGATATTTAGCATTTGTTGCCATTCTACCGGGTTTTGGGTGATGGCATTACCCAATAGCATAACTCCGGCATTATTGACAATTAAATCGGCAGGATCAAATTTTGTTTCAGCTTCATCAACTGCGGCTTGGAAGGCGGCTAAATCGGTTACATCAACCTTGCGGCACAAAGTATTTGGCAAATTAAGTTCTTCCAGTTTTTCAACCCGGCGAGCCAATAACAATAGCGCATGTCCGGCTTGTGAAAAACGTTGAGCGGTTGCTTTACCGATTCCAGAGCTGGCGCCAGTGATAATTACTAATGGTTTAGTTGTAGTTGTCATGATTTTTCTTTCTTGAAGAGGTAGTATAAAAATTACTACCGATATTTTATGGCAGTTAATTGTGGTTTGTCAAGAACTATTTCAATGAGAACGTAATTTTAATGTTGAGAGAATGTGCTTAAATCGCTGAGCAAGCTTGCGGCAGATAAGGATTATCGGTTTTGTTGATTGATTTTTAGCTCTACAACAAGTTCAACGAATTAGCTTTGAAATGTCAAAGTCTCAATATGAAACATTTGCCAATTTAGTGAGAATAAATATCTAGCGGAGAATTTTACGGGTTTGCCAGTCAATAATGGTTGATGGTTTTTTGGCAAATTGAGTCAAACCGGGCAGTACCAATACTTGCTTGCTAAACCTGCGTCGGCATTCATGAGCAGTTTTAATTGATTGTTGTCCGGATTTGTTGGCAGAAGTTGATACCAGTGCGCTATCTAAATAATTGCATAACTGATTTACCAATGGGTGCTTAGTTACCCGACAAGCTATTTTGTGATGTTTACCGGTGAGATTGCTTGGAGTTTTGCCATTGGTTGGAAGAATTAGGCTGTAAAACCCTGGCCAGAAGGCTTTAATCTCGGCTAGTTCGCTGGTGGATAATGGTTGAATAAGTGTATCAAGTTGCGGAATTTTGCCGGCAATTACAATTAATCCTTTAGTCTTGGAGCGTCCTTTAATTTTGATAATTTTAGCGATGGCCTTATAATTAAGCGGGTCACAGCCAAAACCATAACAGGATTCGGTTGGGTAGGCAATAACACCACCTTTTTTGAGGTGATGTTTTACTTTACGTAATAAGGCAGCTGGGTAATATTTCATCGTGAGAGAATTATTTTTGTCGTTGATAAATCAAGATATAAAGCGCACCAATCGCACATAAAACATAACCATACATGCTAATTAATGGTCCAGAAAAGCCAAATACTTTCCAATTTACCGCAGCGCATTCAGCGGTGCCGCTAAGAATGGTATGTATAAAACCAGTGAGTGGGATTTTGGTATAAAGAACGCTAAGCGGCATTCCGCAAGAAGCCGGCCATTGATCTGGAGGAAGGCTTTGTAACCAAACGTGATGATGGGCTACCTTTACCCCAAATAGTGAGAATCCCAATAGCGGTATTCCATAGAGAAAATTACCCCAGCTTTTACAGTTATTAAGCAGTCCAATAAGCGCAATTACTCCGATAATTAAATAAATAATCCGTTGGACGATACACAGCGGACATGGTTCAGCCCCTTGAAAATATTGCGAGTATAGCGCAAATCCTAGACAGCCAAAACAGAACAAAGATACCAATCCGAAAGTAAGGCGCCGCGAAATCAAGCGAAATAGAGTTGAGAACATCCGATAAAATCCTTTATAATATTACTTCATCTGTAGCGATTAAGGTCATATTTAGGCTTAATAATCAGTTACAGCTTAGTATAGCGTACAAAATTGTAGAGCATTTAACCAAAATAAGCAAAAAAATTTAAGGAATAAGCGATGCGCAGTATTTTTTATATCTCTGATCAAACTGGAATTACCACTGAAAAACTTGGTACTGCGTTATTGGGTAAATTTCCGCAGGTTGAATTTCGTAAGGAAAATTTTCCATTTGCCGATACTCCGGCAAAAATTAGCCAAGCTTTGATGAAGGTTCGCAATCGCTTTTTGCTTGACAAACAACATCCGATTATCGTTTCTAGTGTAATCAATCCGGAGTTGCGTAAATTACTGCATGTTGATTACGCCGTGACATTAGACTTTTTTGAGGCATTTATTGGTAAATTGGAAGATGAATTGGGTTGTAAAGCAACACTTGAAGTCAGTAAAATCCATGGTATTGGCGATGAGGATAAATATAATCACCGGATTGAGGCGATCCAATATTCACTAGACAATGACGATGGTGTGAGTGCAAAAAATTATGATGAAGCGGATATAATTATTGTCGGTGTTTCGCGGGTAGGGAAAACTCCAACCAGTATTTATCTGGCGGTCAATTATGGTCTTAAGGCGGCCAACTATCCATTTGCTGAAACCGATCTCAAAGGTGACCATCTGCCGAAAATTTTGGTACCGTATCATCATAAATTGTTTGGCTTAACCATTGAACCGGAGCGGCTGCACCAGATTCGAACTCATCGTTTACCCAATAGCCATTACGCAAAATTAAATACGTGCATTTCCGAAATTCATGTCGCAGAACAGATGATGCACAACTGCGGAATTCCGTTTCTAAATACCAGTCATAAATCAATTGAGGAAATCTCGGTGGCGATTATGCAAATGGTAAAATTAAAACGGCATTTTTGATAGATCTGTTACGTGATTAAAAAAATTCTATTGCGACTGATACACCGACTGCACCGGCTTAAAAGCGGATTAAATCCGTTTAAAGCTTTAACCGCGCTTGCCTTTATCTGGGTGGTTGCCTACGGTACGCTTGGTAGTTATCTATTGCGGGCGCATTTTCATGCAGTTAATTCGCTGAGTGATGCGTTTTATTATACTATTGCGACTTATTCTACGGTTGGCGATGATAATATTTATCCGCTAACAACGATTGGCAAATACTTTGTCATTACCATGATTGTTTTTGGCTTTAGTACTTTTGCGATGTTTGGCTCAGTATTAATCTATCAGTTATTGTCAAGGGTTCAACGGCTGGTAACCCGAATTCAGGGAGAAAAAATTTATATGAAAAATCATATTATTTTATGTGGTTATAGCGTGATTACCGAGTTATTGATCAATAAATTTATAAAAAATTCGACTCCGTTTGTTTTGCTTGATAATAATTCGCATCCGGAGTTAAATTCCGGCAATGAGGGTAATTTTATTTTTGTTAGTGTTCCAAACCGCTTGGAGAGCTTAAGACGGGCAAATATTGCTCTTTGCAAGATGGTGATTGCTACTTCGGATCTTGACAGTGAAAATATTTTGGCGGCGGTCAATGCCAGTAAATTAAAGCAAGAATTTGCTGCCAATTATAAAATTGTTGCGCGGGTTCTTTATGAGGAAAACGTTGAGGTTGCCAAGATGAATGGTGCTACACATGTAATTTCACCAACGTTAATGGCAGCGAATGCGATTTTTGAAATAATGTCATAATGGTGGGGTAGGACAAGCCATAGTGTTGCTATAGTAATTATAATGAGCAAAATAACCGCTTTCTTTTTAGAAGGCGGTTATTTTATGAATTGATGCTTATTAAGAGGCTAGTGATTCTTTAATTCGCGACGTAATTTTGGCATAATCAATACGGTTGGGATGAAAAAAAGTACCGTTACACCGACTAAGCTAAGTAGCGCCGTTTGATGAAAAATGGCTACCAAGCTCACCGCCAAGCTGGCACAGCCAAATTGGACAGCCGTTGATAATCCCAATGCCAAAGCACCACGTTCCTTAAAATGTTCCAAAATTCTCACTTGTGCCGGAGCTATAATTAAAGCTGAAGCAGCCCGCATAATAATTACTCCCATGGTTATAGCAATGATTGCACCAATTTTATTCGTAGTTATCAGGAGGCTGGTAAGCAATACGATAAGTCCCACTATGCTGGCATAAATCCCCAGATCAATAATCGCCAGCTGAGAGTAATGGCGGCGATTAAGCAGCATCATCAATGAATTACCGGCAAAATATCCCAGTGCAATGATGATAAACAAATAAGAATAAACCAGCGGTGACATTTGATAGTGATCAATAAATAAATAGCTTGAAATACCGATGAAAACAAAATAAATTGCGAAAGTAAAGCTATTTAAAATGGTAAAGTAAACACAAATCTTGTCGCTCAGTAATTTGCCATAATCCAGAATATAACTGCGGAACGAATTTAACTGTTTGACTGGCGTCGCGTTGGTTTCCTGAACGATGAAATAGCCAGCTATGGATAAGATTATGCCGCCAATTCCACTAAGATCAAAGCAGCTTTTCCAGCCCCAGTGTTGTGCTAAAAAAGCTCCCACGCTTGGCGCAATTGCCGGAGATAAGACGATTCCCATCACCAATATGCCGGTTGCATGTACCTGTTCCTTGGCGCTCATGGTATCTTTTAGCACCAGTCTGGTTACAATTGCCAAGCAGGCGCAACCAAAGGCTTGAACCACCCGTAACAGGATTACTACATAAATTGAATTGGCGGCGCTGATTAAAAATGATGCGATGGTGAATGAAATAATTCCCACGAGAATAATTTTTCTTCGACCAAAGCGGTTGCTCAAAATTCCGGCAAATAATACCGTAACTGCCATGGTAAGGGTCTAGATTGAAATGGTCAAATTAATCAAATTTGGCGAAGTATTAAAATCAATGGTCATTTGCGGTAATGACGAAATATAAATATCGGTAGATGAAACGGCCAGTAAAGTAATAAACAGGGCATACCAAGTGAACCAGCGGACATTTAGTTTATGGGTGGGTGTAGCGGTTGTAGTTATTGTATTTTGCATGAAAAAAACCTTAAATAAAATATATGACCGGATTATAAGGTAATTCCATCAAAAATAGAATCTTCCAAAGTGGATACTTTTATTTGCCAAGCGGCGTAGTTGCGGTAATTTGGCGGGCGAGCGAGCGTAAAAACGACTCATCATTATAGAGTTCAAGAATCCGGTAACCCAGCAGACTGGGTGGAAAATAATATTGCAGACCAATACTATTGGCATAGTTAATCAATTGGGTGACATTGGGCGGATTGATGTTTAATTTGGGGCAAATTTTCTCATTGATGATTTTTTGGACGGTGCCACGGGCGATATGCAGAAAATCGCCAATTTGATATTGCGAGAAATTATATAACAGCAAAAATAAAATCTGATGCTCACGCTTGGATAATTCATGTGGCGCTTGATTATTCTCTAGTGGTGGATAACTGTTGATTTGCTGGCAAAAATTATTCTGAAAATAATGTAAAAAATTTAGTGGGTTAGCAAACCATGACAGGGTATAGCTGCCGATTAATTCACCATCGCTGGCGACTAATGGAAATACATTTGCCAGGCGGATAAACTCTTGATTACAACCATTGCGCGAGTAGGCAAAAAAGCTCTTACGCTGACGGTTAGCCATGGCTTGAACGTAAATTTGATCGAGCTGATCTGGGTATTCTGCATGATAAGGATGGTTGAAAATATGAAAACACTCGTTAATTGTCTTGCCAAAAGCACGGCTATGATTGATGATGGTGTCTTGCTCTTCAAAATAATCATTGAGAAATACGTAGCGCCGTTCCAGATCATTGACTTGACAAAAAACTTTTTGCCCATCGAATGATTTAAAAAATAAATCAATTAGTTGTTGTAGTTTTGGGTTTATTAACATAGATTCGGCAGTTATTTGGGGCTATGCTGATTATAGCCTAATTGTTTTAGTTCCAGCCATGCGTTCATAACTATTTCCGGCATTTCCTGGGGAATCTGAAATCCCAATGCAGGATAAGTGATTATCCGTTCACTGTCGCCAACCAACTCATTGATTAAATCACCCATGGTTTGCCCGCTGATTCGCGCATTTATTTCAATCGGTGGCGCGCTCAAAATTACCGGCATCTCCGGCCAGTATTTCATATAGGCGGCATAGGCGCGGCGGGTGGTGTTGGGTTTGGTTACCAGAATAATTTCTTCTGGCGTGTAATGGTGTGTATTCAAAAGCTGGCGGCTAAACTGAATATTTTCGCCCAGATTGGTGGATTGGTTTTCTTGCCAGATATTATGTGCCGGAACTCCGCAGCTAATCGCGATGGCAGTAAAAATTTCGGCTTCAGTGGCGATGGATGTGCCGCTGGTCCAATTGCCGGAATGTCCGGAAAAAAGAATCTGCCCGCCCATGCCAGATAGGTATAATTGGGCACAATATTCGGCAACCCGTGGATCATAACTGCCTAATCCCAGAATTAACCGTTTGTGGCGGCTGGGCGCAACTAGTTGCCCGATACAATGGTAATCCCAGAGGATTTTAGCTAATGCTAGTTCATGTTCGGTAGGCATTCGGGTGTCATTAAAAGCTGTAAAGTGCGCTGTTGTCATACGGTCGGCTCTATTCTTAATCTTTCCAGATCATCGTGGCAATTCGCCCGCTATTAGGGTCGGCGCGGTAGGAATAAAACCATTCTGGAGTACATTTGGTACAAATCGGCGGGTTGCTGATATTTTTGGGGCTTAGTCCAGCAGCAATCAGCCAGTGCGCGGCAATACCGCGTAAATCAGCCAACCATTTATCGGGGTTTACCGCTGGAATAAAAAATTGCCGACAACTATTGTCGCGTGTCACAAAATTTTCACGAACTTCATTACCGACTTCAAAACACTCTTGGTTAATTGCCGGGCCAATAAATGCCAATATTTTATTCGTGGTAAATTGGTGTAACTGATTTAGGGTGTTGGTTATTATACCGGCATTAAGTCCACGCCATCCAGCATGGATCGCGGCAACAAAATCGCCCTGCTGATTGGTGAGTAAAATTGGCAGGCAATCGGCAGTCATTACTACACAAATTTTACCTGCTTGCGTAGTGATTGCGGCATCGGCATCTAATGGGCTATCAGTTTGACAAGTATTATCCCAATTGATCACTGTAGTACTGTGAGTTTGGTTGAGCCATAACGGTTCAGCCGGTAAATGCTGGCGAATTTGTTCACGATGGGCAAGTACCTTTGCGCGATCTTCTCCGGTATGCAGCGCGGGATTGCAGCCGTTATGAACCGTGGTAATCTGGGTATGGATATTGCTCGGGGCAATCCACGGTGCCTGCAGATAGATAAATTTATTCTTTGTCATAGGCATAAATAATTTCCCATCCCTCGTCATCATCATCCCAGTCTTCGTCATCTAACTGATTATTCTGGCTATAACTTAATGCAGCTAACAGGTTTTTCATATCATCGGCCATTTTACTTTTGAAATTTAACACTTCACCAGTTTTCGGATGAACAAAAGATAATTTAATCGCATGCAGCGCCTGGCGACCAAGGTTTTCAATCGCATCAACTACTTCGGGGGCATAATTATTTTTTTTGGTGCCGTATACCGGATCACCAATTAAAGGATGGGCAATGTCACGCATATGTACCCGAATTTGATGAGTACGTCCGGTTTCCAATTTGCACTCAATATAGGCGATTTTATCAAATTGTTTCAGCAGCCGATAATGCGTAACGGCAGGTTTGCCGCCATGTTGTAAGGAGGTCATTTTTATA